>JBAXGQ010000070.1:0-8602 GCA_037139315.1 Burkholderiaceae bacterium | reverse complement strand
ATAAAGCCAAGGCCAATTTCATACCCAAATTGCGGGGAAAAAGCCCGGCTCGTAACTTGAATATGTGGGGCTATCTCATGAGCTAACTTGGTAGCTAACTGAGGAACTAAATTAGTAGCATTAGCTTCAACCTTTGTCCCTGGCAAAAAATGCAAACCCACCAGACTTTCTTGCAAGCCTCCTGAATTACCTTCTTTTTTGGCGCCATCTAATTTCCCAAGCGATGCAAGCGTGCGCGGCTCAATTAATTCATTGCAAAATAAAATAAAGCCCGCTTCAATACGCAGGGTATTGGCAGCTAGAAAACCGCATTCCAAGGCGGGAAATACAGCTGCAGTCTGTAATTGCTGCCACAAGGCAATAGCTTCTGCGCGAGGTACCAATAACTCATAACCGAGTTCGCCGGTATACCCTAGACGTGCAATCGTTAACGCGGGGTAATTTGGCGGCTGATTAAAAGAAAAATAGTGTGGCAAATCAATAGCCTTTAGCCCTAGAACAGCCTCCAACAAATCACTACTGTGAGGGCCTTGTACAGCTATTACTTGATATTGTTCGGCAATATCTACTAGATGCAAGGCGCTATAAGGTCTTGCAGCTTCGCGCAGAAAAGGCAAAATGGAATAGCCCGTGATTAAATAAAAATGGTCTGGGCCCAAGCGCCACACAGTCGCGTCTAACCAAACATCGCCATGCTCATTTAGCAACATGCTGTAGGCAATTTTTCCAATTGCCAATTCCTCGCAATTGCGGTTTTGAATAAGCTGAAGTAATGTAACGGCATCACTGCCGATTAATTCAACCGTGCTCATAAAAGAGAAATCAAATATACCTACTGATCTTCTCACTGCCCAATACTCTTGCTCAAGGGATGAAAATTCAGCCGGCAAGAGAAGATTTTGGCTAAGTTCTAGTAAGGGGATTTTTCGCTTGGCGAAATAATCTGCTAGCGCTGGTGACTCCATTTGGCTAAACCAAAGAATTTACTGTCATATAAACCCCAACCAGAATACATAGCCAGGCTGCGACTTTCTTTAAACGCTCAACCCGAACACGATGAGCAATGATTACACCAATCCAGATACCAATTAATTCAAATGGCAAGATAAACGCAACGATTTTGAAATCAACCGCATGATTAAGAATATTAGCTGCCGAGCCAGAACTTGATCCAATAATCTGAATAACTTGAGCAATCCCAATAATAAGTAGTGGACTAAATTTTAAGACCAGCATTAGCGGCACAAAAAACAATGGCCCCCCAGCGCCAGAAAGACCAGAACCAAATCCTGCTATTAAACCAACCATTATTAATACAACTATTTTTTTAGGTGTTAATTCCTGCGCAAAAGAGCCGCTTCCAGGATCTGTCGCAATACGCGCAGTCAATGCCCATGCCCCTGCGGCAATGACCAAAACACCAATTAAGCCGATCAACAAACGATCGCCTGTTATGGCATTCACTTCAGCGCCCAAATAGCTGGCTACTAGTATGCCTAGACATACCGGCAAAGACATGCGCCAGGCAATTGAGCCGCGCCGTTGAAATAAATAGGTGCCCAAAGCACCGGTAAAGATAAAAGTAAATAAGGCCGAGGCGCTCGCTTGATGAATATCCAAGCTAGTAAAAGCAATCAAGGCCGGAATCAACAGCACTCCACCAACACCAACGGCACCAATAAATGTCCCCGCCAATAAGGCTGTTGCCGCCAACAAAAATAATTCCAGAACCATCTCCCCAAATAAATAGAGGGCCTTTAAGCCCTCTATTTATAGTATCTCAAAATTACTGAGTCAAACGCTTACCAGTTAACCATCTTTTTAAATTTGTCCAACTCTTCAGGACTCATAAAGACAGTATGCTCTTTACCGGGATATTGACGAGTTTTAACATCGTGCATGTATTCGGTATAGCCTTTTTCTAAAATAGGTACTAAATCACAGTAAATTTTAGAATGGCGTGGCACGTGCTTTTCATATAAATGGAATAAATCAGAGCCAATAATATGTACGCCATCTGAAGTACTTCCAGAACCCAAGCTAATGACCGGCACATCTAAAGTTTCAGCCAAATACTGGCTTACTTCTGAAGTACAAACTTCCGTCATGATCGAGAAGCAGCCTGCGTCAACGAAGGCCTGCGCATCTTCAACCAATTCCTTGGCGCGTTGTGCTGTTTTACCTTGAGCAACAAAACCACCTAATTGAGGCATTCTCATTGGGCAAATACCGATATGACCCTGAACTGGAATACCAGCTTTAATAATGGCTTCAATATTGCGAGCATGATGGATATTGCCTTCACACTTCATCACTTCAGCGCCTGCTTTAGCAACGTATTGAGCGGCATTATCAACTGCCTGCTGCTCTGAAAGATGGAAGCTCATATAGGGCATATCAACCATGCGCAAGCCATACTGAGAACCACGCTTAACCGCTTGAGCCATAAACATAACCTCTTCAAATGAGACTGAGGTAGTCGATTCATGACCAAATAACACCATTCCACCAGTATCGCTAACGCAAAGAATATCAATGCCTAAACGATCAGCAATAATGGCATTCTCATAGTCATAAACTGCAAGCTGAACGATCGGCTCTTTATTTTTTTTCTTCGCATTCAACATCGGAATGGTCATTTTTTTTCTTTTTACTGGTGCATCAGACATTTCTAAATCTCCTCGTTAACATAAACAACAAAAAATACTAAAAAATTAAGACGCAATCGGCTCGACTCGTTTTGAATACGCGTCGATAAAATCTGCCGCCGCCTTGCTACCGCTTTTAAATGATTTCATCGCCTCAGTATGTAAAATCTTTAAGGCTTCCATTTTTATTTCATTCGCACGATCTAATTCAAATAAGCTCTTTAAGCGGCGGGGTCGGGGAATATCAACCTCAATGACATGTGCCACTTGAGTAGGAATATTCGTCATAATGATTAAGCGGTCAGCTAAAAAAATTGCCTCATCAATATCGGTGGTCACAAAAAAATTCGTATGGCGATTTTCTTCATACAAATTTGCATAGTACTCCCACATCAATTCTTTGCTCATTTCATCTAAACCCCGGAATGGCTCATCCAGAACCATTACTTCGGGTAAATTAACTAAGGCCCGCGCTAGCTCACAACGGCGTTGCATGCCACCCGATAATTGATTAGGAAATTTGGCTTTAAATTGACCAAGTCCTACTTTATTGAGCAAGAAGCTCGCTAAATCGCGTGATTCTTTGGTATTTTCCCCGCGCGCAATAGGCCCAAACATAATATTATCAGCGGTGGTTTGCCAAGGAAATAAAGCAGATTCTTGAAATACCACCAGACGATCTTTACCTGGTCCTGTAATAGGCTTGCCATCTATAGTTAGAGTACCACTTGTCGGTTTTTCAAAGCCAGCTAACAAACGAATTAAGGTACTTTTACCGCAACCTGAAGGACCAATCATGACCGTTAATTTTCCAGACTCAATGGTGAGTGAGCAGTCTTTAATAACTTCTTTGAGATTCTCACCATAGCCATAAGATTTACTTACAGACTCAAGCACAATTTCGCCGGTTGCTTTATTTTTCATATTCATATTTGTCATCGCGTTAGCACCAAATTACCTACGAGTCCATTTCGAGAAATGATCGCCCAAGGCGCGGATCAGTGAACTAGATAAATACCCAGCAATACCGATCGATATCATTCCCACCACAATTTGTTGGTATGAACCACCCAAATAAGAGTCCCAAATAAAGAAGCCAAGACCACCGCCCTTGCCGCCGCCATCTGAACCGCCACCAGAAATCATTTCCGCTGCAACCACGACTTCCCAAGTAATGCCCATGCCGACTGAAGCGCCAACTGCAATAGAGGGTACTGTGGCCGGCAAAACAATGCGCTTAAAAATATCCCACTGGGATGAACCCATTGAACGGGCCGCCTGAAAGAAGCGCTGGTCGATAGATTGCGCTCCGCCAAGTACGTTAATCACAATCGTATAAAAGGCGCCTAAAAAGGTAACGAAGGCAATCGACATTTCGGCTGTAGGCCAAAATATAATCGCTGCCGGCACCCATGCTAAAGGTGGAATAGGACGCAAGACCTCAAAGGTTGGAAACATGATTCCGTAGGCAGTACGATTAATGGCCAACAATAATCCAAAAGGAATACCGAGAATCATTGCAACTAAAAAACCTGTGAATACCCGTTTTGCACTTAAATACCAGCTTAGCCAATATCCACTATCACTAAGCAAAGGAATCCAAGCCGTAATCACAGCTGAGGGAGCTGGAATTTTACCAATCCACGGCACTTGAAAACCAAACCAGCCCAGTGAACGCGAGCATACTTCCCAAAACAACAGAAAGACAATAATGGCAATCGTAGCCCGACGCGATGAGCGATTAAAAAAGAATTTTTGTACTGAGCGAATCATCAACTAGCCCTCCCTTTCGCCAGCAGCAAATGATTTTTTCGCTTCTTCATGGACCAATTCACTAGTCTCTTCCATTAAATCTCTAAAACGTTGATCGGTTACTACGCTATAACTCCTTGGATAAGGAATATCCACGGTCAGGACTTTTTTTGGCTTACAAGGGCGGCTGGTCATAATCGCCACTTTATTGCCTAAAAATAAAGCCTCTTGTAGATCGTGCGTAATAAAGAAAATAGTCACTTTATTTTTATAGTAAATATCCAAGAGCGCTTCATGCATCACTGATTTGGTTAATGAATCGAGTGCTCGATAAGGCTCATCTAACAACAAGACGCTAGGATCATTCATTAAAGCGCGCACAATTTCCACTCGACGGCGAACGCCCGAGGAAAGCTCGCCGGGAAAATTATTTTCTGTGCCAGACAAACCTGCATCTGCCATCATCGAAAAAGCTTTCTCTTTGATTTCTTTGAGACCCATTTTGCCGGCCATGACAGGACCAAACATTAAATTATCGAGCACATTTTTCCAGGGAAATAATGCGCCATTTTGAAATACCACGATTCGATCCGAGCCCGGGGTTGCCTGGGGCTTGCCTGGGCCGCAAAGGAGCTGTCCATCCATCGTAATACTGCCGCTATTAATACTATGAAAGCCCGCTATTGCATTTAATAGGGTGGTTTTTCCGCAACCAGAAGGACCAACAATCATACAAATTTCACCAGCAGCAATTTCTAGCGAGCAATGATCTACTGCCATTACAGCGGCACCCTCAGGATCATAGATCTTGACTACGTCATTGATTGAAATTTGACCGCGGCCCATATTTGGGCTTGTTTTTACAGATTCATTCATCACTTAATTTCCAGATAGCGCAAGTTCGCGCATACGCCATTGCATCAATCGCTTACCGACCGCACGCACCATTGCGCTAGTGAGGTAGCCGATAAATCCTAAAGTAACCATGCCAATAATGATGGTTGGATAACGGACATTGGTATACGACGTATTAATAATGTAGCCAAGGCCAAACTGACCCGATACCATTTCAGCTGCCACTAGAGAAAACCAACATACGCCAATTGAAATTTGCAGGCCAGTAAAAATAAATGGGGTCGCACCAGGAATCACAACATTCCAAAATACTTGAAAGTCCTTAGCGCCTAAACACTTCGCCGCTCTAAAATAAGATTCATCAATTGACTCGACACCAAGCATGGTGTTCAAAGCAGTCACAAAAAACGATGCGAGGAAGGCCAAGAAAATGACTGGCGCCTCTAGACTAGTAAACATAATGATGGCTAAAGGCACCCAAGCCAAAATCGGGATGGGCCGAAGCATTTCAAATACAGGAAAGACATATTCTCTAAATTTTGTCGACCAGCCCAAGAAAAGCCCAAGCGGAACACCTAAGATTGTCGCCAAAGCAAATGCAATGAAAACGCGCAAACAGCTGGCAAGAATATGTTGGTAATATTCGCCCACAAAAATAGAAATACCATAAGTTGGATTAGGGCTTAATATCTCGGTGACTACGGTGCGCAAAGGCGGCATTTGTGCAAAACGCGGCAAACGCCACACCTCTACAGCTAGGTGCCAAAAACCTAAAAAAAGAATGAATCCTACTAGCATCAAAAATAGTCGTGGACTTAAAATTTTTGCCAGCAATGAGCCTTCGCGTATTTCGAAACTAAGCTGCCGCTGTTTTGCTGTTGGATTTGAATTGTTTGAATTCGTCATGAAATGGCACTAATCGGTAAACTAAAAATCATTTGATAAATTAACACTCGAAAAAAACCCCCTTTGACTCAAAGGGGGTCGGATTAAAATTAAATTGGTGCAGGATTAATTACTGCTACATCACCAATTGGCGCTTTTAAATTTCTCGCCTTCAATGCTTCGTCAGCGAACCTGGAGACGATCGCATCACTGCGTAATTCAGAAACATTAATTGCCTTCATATCTTTTAAAAACGTTGTGGCCCCCGTAAGTAATGAGCGCACATCAGGAGTAAAGGTAAAAGGCAAAGCAAAACGTACTTTACTCCCCAGTTGATCTGGGCTTTGACCATACACCGATTTAGAAATCGATGAACGGCTAAAACCAGTCAGTTGGGCCATAGCAATATCAATTACCTCTTTAGCATTTTTCTCATCAGCCAAAAAGAGTTGTGCATCTAACTCAGCGTTCAGCCAAGCTTGGGCAACATCAGGCCTAGCTTTAATTAAATCGTCACGCATCGTTAAAAAACCGCCATCGCTTAAGCCAACCGTAAAACCTGAGGCAACCCGCTTCGCTAAACCTTCTTCAACCAATTTAGAGGCTGTTGGCTCCCAAATTGCGGCGCCATCAATTTTCTTTGCTCTAAAGTTGCTGGTAATGACCTCAATATTTTGGTTCAGGTAACTTTCAGGTGTGACATTTTCCTTTTTGAAAGCATCTTGCACAAACCTGTCAGTACATGAGCCCTTAGGTGAGGCCATGATTTTACCGTTTAACCATTGAAAAGCATCTTTGGGAGTTTTAAAATCTGGCGCATCAGGCCTGACTAAAACAATATTGCACATATCTTTGCCCATACCTAAAACGCCAACAAGGCGAATATCAGCAACTTCAGGCTTTGTAGTAGAAACAATCGCAGGCATATCGCCAACATAACCAATTTGTTGTTTGCCGGCCAGCATATTATTCACAATAATAGCGCCTTGCAAGCCTACTTGAAATTCAACTGTTGAGCCTTTGGGTAAATATTTTTCGTAAAACTTCTTGCCGCGCATAATGACGCCCGACCAAGCTTCAGTGTAATAAGGTTGGTATCCGACCACCAAATTAACTGGCGAGCCTACTTTCCCATAATCATTTGATTGAGCAAAGCTAGGTGAAATACTTCCAAGGCCAACAACACCAGCCAGCAAAACTTTCAAGCTTTGTTTTTTAATTGATAAAAATTTCATTCTTGTCTCCACTATTAATGACCAGTTTATTAACTAATCGCTATTTAAATTCCTATAAATAAGACTACTACTGGAAAATATAGGAATTTATAAAATTCTGAATCAGTGTTATCCCTTAGTTATAAAAGAGTTTTTTTAAAAGGCAATAAAATCATGGCTTAAGCAACGTCTATTAGGCGAATTTCATCATTAATTTGCTCAATAGGCCTAACAACCAAAGGGGCTTCCGCCAAACCCTGTGGTTCACCCGAGGCGATATCCCACTGCCATAAGTGTTCATGACAGGTTAAGACCTTACCGTCATAAAGGCCTTCCGCTAGACAAACCTCTTGGTGGGGGCAATAGCCGTTATAACTATAGTAGGCATTATCTGAATTGGCAATGAGAACCTTGCCATCAGCGACATCAAAAACCTTGAACCCATCTTGTGGAATGTCCGATTTTTTGCAGAGAAAAGTTGAAGCCATACTATTTCCAATAAATGTGGTTATTGATTTCAATAAAATTTGTCATATTTTAGCCAAATTTATCGTACAAAATTTCCGTCGCAGGTAAACGGGCTTTTAGTAACAGCATTCTTAAAGCGCCATCCACCAATGGTGGGGGACCAGCTAAATAGGCTCTAGTTTTGGGGGTAAATTGCCCTTCCATTTCGCGCATTGCTACTTCGTGAACAAACCCCTCGTCAAATTTGAGTAATGGGTTCGCAGCAATGAATTCAGGAGTTGCAGCAGCATCCGAAAAGGCGACGATGACTCTTAAGGCCCCTTTTGACTGCTCAATAAATTGCTTCAGTTCTTGCGCGAAAAATAAATCAGCAGGTGTCCGGACACCAAAAAAAACATCGGCACGATTACGTTGATATGCACCAGAAGCAATAAAGGCCGCCAAAATTGACATCATTCCAGCCATTCCAGTGCCGCCTGCTATGCAGACTAAATCTCGATCCAATGCACCATCGTAGACTGCCTTACCAATGGGCCCAAATAAATTGGCCTTAAGCCCAATTAAATTTTCTTTCTCGAACAAGTAGTCAGATAAAAGTCCTTGGGGTTTCTTTTTAATGACAAAATCGAGCGTATCAGTTAATTTGGCCTCATTGGTCATTGACCAAGCTCTACCGCCTTGAACACCAGCAAATTCTAAGACCATGAATTGTCCTGGCAAAAAAGAAATTGGCTGGGAAAGCTTCACCGAAAAAGTCATTACACCTGGAGCAACCGTAGC
>JBAXGQ010000069.1:0-8655 GCA_037139315.1 Burkholderiaceae bacterium | reverse complement strand
TTTATGACATGTGCAAAGCAGTAGACCGTGGCATGGTCATGAGTGATATCAAGCTCTTAGAGAAGAGTGGCGGTAAGAGCGGGGAGTGGAAAGCGGGGAAGTGAGCGCTAAATAATAGTTATGTGCTCTGGATGCAAATCAGCCGTATATCTGTCATACATTTGCATATAAGCAGCTTCAAGATGCTTTGTAAATGCCGGAGTATCAAATAAGGGGGCTATTGTTCTATTTTCCGCCAACTTTTGCTTAACGCTAGCGAGTTTTTCAGGATTGGTCGCTAACTCCATTGCCATTGCCTCATATTCTTCTTTACTAAAGGTTATAAGTTCATCTAAGCCGAGCGCATGCAGAAGGCTGGCAGCAACCCTTCCCGGGAAAGTATTCCCTAATAAAGTCAGTACAGGTAATCCGGCCCATAAAGCATCACTACAGGTGGTGTGAGCGTTATAAGGAAGGGTATCAAGAAACAGATCGGCTAAATTGTGACGAGCTAAATGTTCAGATAGCGGCAGGCGTTCGGCAAATATGAGTCGGGAAGAATCTATACCTCGAGAAACAGCCGCTTGAAGTAGGTTTTCTTTGGCGATTGGATTGTCAGCCAAAAGCCACAAAACGCTTCTCGGAACATGCGTCAAAATTCGCATCCAAGAATCAAATGTAGATGGGGTTATTTTGTAATTATTATTAAAACAAGCAAATATAAAACCGCTTTCTGGTAGCCCTAACTCCGTTTTAATAAATTGTCTTGCTGAAATTTCCCTACGATTATCATTAGCTTGATAAGAATTTGGGAGATGCACAATTTTTTCAACATAATATTTTTTTGACTCGTCTGGCAGTACCACTTTGTCAGCAATCATGTAATCCATATAATTGGCGCCTAAAGTTCCCGGGAAACCAAGATAGTTAACCTGGATTGGCGCAGGCTTATAAGAAAATACACCCTGCCTAGGAAGACCAAAAAATCCGTTTAAATTTACCAGGATATCAATCTCATGTGCTTGAATTAATTTTGCTACATTCAAGTCTGATAATTTAGAAATATCAAATAGATTGCCAAAAGCACTTTCAATTCTATGGCGATATTCTGAACCATCATCATAGCCATTATCAAATGCAAAAATTTCAAATTTAGATTGGTCGTGTAACTCCCAAACACCGGCCATTAAGATTGATGTGGCTTGATTTCTAAACTCACCACACAAATAACCAATCCGAATTTTATGATGCTGATATTTTGTATGCTCAGTTAAATTCCCAAGGACTGGATATTTATCATTTGAATAAATTTCAGCGCACTTTTTTAATAACGCCTCTGAGTTAGCTATCCCCTGGAAACCAAAAGGCTCACTTCCCATTCTGCCTTCGTGAGTTAAATTAAAAATTTCAGTAACCATTTTTTCGTAATTAGTCCAATCGCAAGCTAACATCATTTGGTGATGCGATTCACCCAAGAAATAAGATTCACCAGTCTTTAACTCTAGGGCTTTGAGGTAGCATTGCGCTGATTCAGAATGCCGCTTAAGGGAATTAAGTGCTTCGCCTTTATTAGACCAAACCTCTACATAATCAGGCTTCAGACTAAGCGCCTTATCGTAGTGAGCTAATGCTTCGTCATACCGTTTAAGTTCGTTTAAGGTGGCCCCTTTATTAGACCAACCCTCGGCATAGTCAGGCTTCAGACTAAGCGCCTGATCGAAGTGAATTAATGCCTCGTTATAGCGCTTAAGTTCCTTTAATAGGTTGCCTTTATTAGACCAACCCTCGGCATAGTCAGGTTTCAGACTAAGGGCTTTATCGTAGCAAGTAATAGCCTCGTCATAGCGCTTAAGCTCAAATAAGGCATTGGCTTTGTTGGACCAAACTTCATCATATTTTGGATCGATTCTGATTGACTTATCGTAAGCATCAAGGGCATTCTGGAACTCTTTTAGCTCAAGGAAAATATTGCCTAAATTACTTAAGGTCAAGGCATTCTTTGGCAGCGATTTGAGAGAGTCATTGATGTATTTCAGGGCCTCCTGGTACTGCTTGCGCTGCGCATAAATAACGCCAAGAAGCCGCAGAACATGCGGGTTACTAG
The DNA here is from genome assembly GCA_037139315.1 of Burkholderiaceae bacterium. GTDB lineage: Bacteria > Pseudomonadota > Gammaproteobacteria > Burkholderiales > Burkholderiaceae > Polynucleobacter. The sequence continues at coordinate 6,572 of JBAXGQ010000069.1, read as the reverse complement.
CCTGTATCTTGATTGCTTGCTTTAAATATAACTCCGCTGACTCTGAATTTGAGTTTCTAAGAGATTCAAGTGCTTTATCTAGAAGAAAAGCTAGTTGTGGATTCATATTGGAATGGTACCTTAATAGATTTTATCTAAACATACCTATTCAAAATGATACTTATCAGCAAAAAATAGTGAGCCCCTATAAGATAAATGGGTTGAATCCCGGTAATTAAAATTACCCGCTTTGTCGATCGGAAAGTTATCAGCTATATATGGGCGCGTATCAAATATTTGTACATGCGTATTTTTTTGAACGGTAGCAAGAATTTTGTCATATTCAGCAAAATCATTCACTATGGATATTTGGTTTAAATTGCATTTTTCTTTATTTGAAAATAACGGCCTCTCAAAGCCGCATTCCTTTAGATCTACTAATAAATCTGGCATATCGTAAATGATGACGACTTTCTTCCCATTTTTTTCAAGCATCTGAATGGTTCTAGTTAATGCATCTACTGTAAATTGATAATTATTTTCAATTTTTAATTGATTTAATTTATCTTCAAAAAGATAATCATCTTTAAAAGTTAAGTTATGATGAAATGCAATAAATACAGTTTTTATGCTTTTGTCATGCAATATGAAATCATATAAGCGCACAGTTCTTTTGTAACAATCTAAATTAACTGCTGGTGGCTTGGCAATTCTATCAACTGCAAAAAATGGTGGGCAGCCCCCAGATCCTAAGAGAATTAAATTTCCATTTACCCTTTTGAAGTACTCGCTTAAACCTGGGTAAAAATGATTTGCATGTGAATCGCCAATCAAGGCGGCAGTGGGAGGCTTGTTGATATCGCCAATCAAACAATATTGGTCTGCCCCATATTTTTCTCTACATGCTTCGCTGCTGTTATATGATTCGGGCCACGCTAGTTGGCTACGGTACCTTGAGGAAAGCTGCCCTTGCTGCCCATCATCTATCCGAGCAGGTAGGCCGCCAGCTTGGTAAATTGCAAAACCGCTTATACCAACCACTACCATCGCCACCAATAACACCAGTGTTTTAGTTGCTTGATATTTGCCATATCGAATTGGCTTTTCGACATACTGATATGAAAGCCATGCTAATAATATTGAGAGCAGAATCGAGCCAATTATCATGGCCTTTGAATTATCAGTCAATACTCTTACAAAAGTTAATAAGGGCCAATGCCAAAGATATAAAGGGAAACTAATCAGGCCAAACCAAACTAATACTCGATTCGATAAAATATGTTGGCTTACCCAAGATTGCGGTCCCGATATGATGATTAAGGCGGCGCCAAGTACTGGTAAGCCTGCCCACCACCCAGGAAATGTAAATTCTTTTGTCAACAGCGAAATACTAGCAATAATGAATAAAAATCCAAGGCCACTTAATAAATTGGCTTTTTCTCGAGCTCGATCTACTAATGTACTTTGAAATAGCATTACATAGGCCAAGCAAGCCCCAACTAAAAGCTCCCAGAAACGAGTTAAGGGAGAATAAAAAGCAGCTACTGTATCAACCCTAACCTGCCAAATATTTAGCCCAAACGAAATGCACGCTAACACTATAGCGAGCCATAAAAAATGGGTTCGAAACTTCCACATTAGCCATGCAAAGATGGGCCAGAAAATATAAAACTGCTCTTCAATCCCGAGCGACCATAAATGCAATAGTGGTTTTTTTTCAGCGGCTACATCAAAATATCCGCTTTCACTCCAAAGGACTAAGTTTGAAATAAAGCCAGTCCCAGCAATTACATGCTTGCCAAGTAGCTCATACTCATCGGCAAAATGTACCGCCCAACCAAAAAAAATGCAGGCAACTAGAACTATTAGTAAAGAAGGAAAGATACGGCGAATACGTCTTTGATAAAACTGATTAAAACTAAAAGATTTATGTTCAAGATTTGCGAAAATAATAGTAGAAATTAAGAATCCTGATATGACAAAAAATATATCGACGCCCGTAAAGCCGCCCATGACTCCAAATGCATGAAATCCGATCACTGCTAAAACTGCGATTGCCCGCAAGCCATCAATATCGGGGCGATATTTTGGGTGAATTAAATTTTTTGGCGCCCCTGTCATAGCGAAATAATACAGGCAGATTTAAGCCATTAACTAGCCAGGCAAATCCTATTGAATGAGTATGAATCTGCTCCTAGTCAGTTGTTTTGGCTACTTCTTGAGTAAGCAATTAAGATAGGGGATATGACCGCCTTTTTCCGTTCCCTATTTTTATGTGTTGTTTTGCTTTTAACTACTGGTTGTGGGAGCTTGCTTGCGCCGTTTTTTCCTGGCTACACAGCTACAGACAAAAAAAATACCCAAACACCCTTAAAGCCTTTTACTTTTAGCGATTGGGCCTATTTAGTTGATTCAGCAAGTCTTGAATGGTTTTACGACCCTAGCAGCCTTAAGCAGAATAATGAGGGTGTAATTAGCTTGGAAGTAGTTACCAAAGCTAAGGGTCAGCCTTGGCCCAAAATTGGCATTCCACTAAATACCAAGGTAGAGGACCTAGATGCGATCCCAGTAGGTATTTCTCATCCGGCGAACCCGCCAGAAATTATTGCAGTAATTGCTGAACCTAAGTTAGAACCAAAGCTGGGGCCGACGTCAGCTCCTACTGCAGATGCTGGCTTTAGCCCCATAGCAGAAAAGATTACTGATCCAAAGTTAGATGAGAAGCTTGTTAAAAAAGTAGTGCCTATCATTATTTTGCAGCCTGCTCTCATTGAAATTGACTGTGCTCTGAATATCTTTAAAGCCCAAATTTCTGAAGTCTATGCCCCTTCTATCCCCTTTGTACCTGTAATCCCTGGGGAAAAACCAGCGCCTCCGCCAAAAACTCCTGCCATCTCAAGCTTAAATGATCTTGGCGTCAGCCAAGGAGAATGGAAAGACATTAAAGGTAGTACAGCGATGCACTGGGTTAAGGTTAGGCTGTGTGGCCGCACTATTTTTGGCAACCCTGTGCGCTACTATTTCTTATATCAAGACCCGCCAATAATTAAGCCCCCATTACCAGAGCTTAAGCTAATTCCTGGAAAAGTTCCCACGCCTATCAAGCCTGAGCCTTTACCACCACCACCCGTGGTATTCGATATCCTCTATAAACAACTTGTTATTGATCCAAAAAATGGTAATAAAGAGATGCGCTTAATTTCCTATAAGCTAGATAAATTATTAAGCGATGAAATCCTCTGGTCTTATCGTGCCGATTGCCAAAATAAGCAATACCAACTAAATAAGGTGGGCGATAAAGTGAGCAGCGAGTGGCAAAGCATTGGTAATCCGCTCTCTTTCTCGGGCGTGGCATTTAATCGAGCATGCGGTAATCATGGTGACTATATGAACACCGTAAATGAGTTTACAAAGTAATTGATTATTCACTTCGTATTCTCATTACGGCCTTGAAAGCCACGCTTTTTTGCTAGTCTTATTTAGTTGAGCGGCATTCAGCGGGTAATAATTGTTGTGGCAGCGTAGAGTCTTTGGATCGACAAGACCAGCCACCAGCCCAATTCATGCCAGCAGGTTTGGATAAATCAACTTCGCTTGGCATCGTAGCATCGGGATCATTCGTGGGAATTAACACTAAAGTATTTTGTCCGTCAACGGATACGGATTGCTGAAAATCGATCGCAATGGCACCACTTGGCAAAATTTCAATCAGCTTAACGCTGCGCGTTGGCACAAAAGAGAAAGCACCTTTAGTTGCCGCATCCATAGCAATGGTGCCACGGCTAGCAAAGACTTCAGTAACCGCTAGTTTTGCGCTTGATGATAAATTCATTCCCTCGACGATGCGACTTCGAGCAATATAGTCTTGATATTGAGGTACGGCTACCGCAACCAAGATGCCAATAATGGCCACAACAACCATCACCTCAATTAAGGTAAACCCATTACGTTTTTGCATGTTGAACAATCCTTTTCGAGTGAAAAATATGATGATCAACCTTTGCGCTTTAGTACTCAAGGCGTTTTAACGTAAGAAAAAGCCGACTTATTATGTCGGCTTTTCAGATTAAGCGATCAATAACTTATTTTTTATGGGCTTTTTTACGTCTATTTTTTCTTTTAAGCCAGGTACCTAGCAAGACTACAAACACAACCCCAATCATTTCAAAGGTGGTGTGCGCATCTTCCATCGCCACTTGAATAGTTTCTTTAATGGCAGGATCTTCAACAAACATGCCGCCTGCCAATAAACCTAATAAACCTGCCCCCAAGGTGATGACGATTGGAAAACGTTCCATCACTTTTAATAACATGGTGCTACCAAAAATAATCAGTGGGATCGACAGGCCCAACCCAATGATAAGTAGCAATAGGCGCGTTTCCTCGGGGCCCTTTTGGGCTGCCGCCGCTACCGCAATGACGTTATCAAGACTCATCACTAAGTCAGCTATCAAAATGGTGCGAATTGCTCCCCAGATATTTGACTCGGCCTTCATTTCTGGATCTTCGTCGCTATCGGCTAATAATTGCACACCGATATACAACAACAAAATGGCGCCAATCATTTTTAAGTAAGGCATGCTTAATAATTGCACCGCAGTAATAGTAAGAACGACGCGCAGAATAATGGCGGCAGCACTGCCCCAAAAAATAGCAGTCTTTTGTTGTTTTGGCTGCAAATTACGTGATGCTAAAGCAATTACAACGGCGTTATCGCCTGACAATAAAATATTGGCCACAATAATCGAGCCCAATGCCAACCAGAATGATGCATCTGAAAATGCTGCCATTAATTCCATAAAATCTCCTCAGTTCCTGTTTTTTGTTGTGTTCTTATATTCTTCTTTACGTAAATCTGCCTAACTTATTTTTACAACATTGCCTTTAATAAAACTGCCATTTCTGAGGGATTACGAGTTACCTTGAAGCCACATTCTTCCATAATTGTGAGTTTTGCGTCAGCGGTGTCTGCGCCGCCAGAAATTAAAGCCCCTGCATGACCCATCCGCTTACCTGCGGGAGCAGTAACACCTGCGATAAATCCTACAATAGGCTTTTTCATATTCTTTTGACACCAGCGAGCTGCATCGGCTTCATCGGGACCACCAATTTCGCCGATCATAATGACCGCGTCGGTCTCGGGATCATCATTAAATAACTTCATGATTTCGATATGCTTTAGTCCATTAATAGGATCGCCACCAATACCCACTGCGGTCGATTGACCTAAGCCAATCGCGGATAATTGACCTACTGCCTCATAAGTCAAGGTGCCAGAACGGCTCACTACACCAATGCGGCCCTTACGATGAATATGGCCTGGCATGATGCCAATTTTAATTTCTTCAGGAGTAATAATTCCTGGGCAATTTGGTCCTAACAAGAGGGTTTTTTTGCCGCCTTGCGCTTCCTTAGCGCGCATTTTATTGCGCACTTCCAACATATCGCGCACCGGTATACCCTCAGTAATGCAAATGACAAAATCTAAATCGGCCTCGACCGCTTCCCAAATAGCAGCGGCGGCCCCTGGTGGGGGTACATAAATAACTGAAACGGTTGCCCCTGTTTGTTGAGCGGCCTCTTTTACTGTGCCAAAAATGGGAATATTAAAAATCGATTCGCCCGCTTTTTTTGGATTGACCCCCGCGACAAAGCAATTTTTACCATTTGCATATTCCTGACATTTTTCAGTATGAAATTGGCCTGTCTTGCCTGTAATACCTTGGGTAATCACTTTGGTATTTTTATTGATCAAAATTGACATAATCTAATTCCTAAATATTGGGATAACTGAATGAGTGGCTCTAATTTGGTCTTTTTATGGGCACGCTGTAAAACTAAGCGGCTTTGACTGCAGCAACTACTTTAGTAGCTGCTTCGGCCATTGAGTCAGCGCTAATGATGGGTAAACCGGAGTCAGCCAAAATCTTTTTACCCAAATCTTCATTAGTGCCTTTCATGCGCACCACTAATGGCACTGAAAGGTTAACCGCCTTGCATGCTGTGACAACTCCTTCAGCAATAACATCGCATTTCATAATGCCGCCAAAAATATTAACCAAGATCGCCTTCACACTTTTATTTTTAAGCATGATCTTAAAAGCTTCGGTTACTTTTTCTGCGTTGGCACCACCACCCACATCCAAAAAGTTGGCTGGCTCACCGCCAAATAATTTAATGGTATCCATAGTTGCCATGGCTAAGCCAGCACCATTGACTAAACAGCCAATATTGCCATCGAGCGAGATATACGCTAAATCAAATTTTGATGCTTCAATTTCTGCGGGATCTTCTTCATCTTCATCGCGATAAGCAACGATCTCGGGATGGCGAAATAAGGCATTAGCATCAAAATCAAACTTTGCATCAAGGGCCTTAATATTGCCATTGCCCTCTAAAATAAGGGGGTTTATTTCTACCAATGAGGCATCCGTATCCCAATAGGTTTTATATAAATTTTTAAATACTTCGCGCGCTTGCATTAATGAACTTGCAGGAATACCAATGCCATTGGCAATTTCGTCACATTGCGTATCGCTTAAGCCTACTAATGGATCGACGAAGACTTTAATAATTTTTTCTGGTGTTTTAGC
>JBAXGQ010000068.1:0-8764 GCA_037139315.1 Burkholderiaceae bacterium | reverse complement strand
CCTTCAACGGTAGTGAGATTTTTGTTCGCTTGAAAACTAAAGCTGACTAAGTCACCGATGCTGCCAATACGTTTGCCATCCCAATGCGAGCCAAATGCTTGAGCAGCATCTTCAATTACCCGCAGGTGGTGCGTTTTGGCAAGCGCATATAACTCATCCATATCAACGGGTAAGCCAGCTAAATAAACGGGCATGATGGCGCGGGTTCGCGGCGTAATAGCGGCAGCAATAAGCTTAAGATCAAGATTGCGGGTACGCGGATCAATATCAACAAAAACAGGTTTAGCGCCTACCGATAAAATGACGTTAGCAGTGGCAACCCAAGATAGCGGTGTGGTAATCACTTCATCGCCCGCGCCAATGCCTGCTACTTGCAAAGCAATTTTCATGGTGGCCGTGCCGTTAGCAAAGCAGCGTACGGGTCGACCACCAAAATAACGACTTAACTCGGCTTCAAATTCAGCGACTTTAGGCCCAGATGTGACCCAGCCCGATTGCATTACTGCCGCAACTGCAGCAATCGTAGCCTCATCAAAGCTCGGCCGTGTAAAAGGAATAAAGTCTGACGGCGAACTCGGGCTTGTAGTGGGTTTTTCGTTCATGACGCTATTTTCGCAAACTTGGGTGAGCTACCACCACGCGCCGAGAATCTCGGCCAATTTCTTCCATAGGCAAGCCTATTTTTTGTAAGGCCAGATATTGCTCTGGCACCATCAGTGCAAAGGCAGTTGGCTCACTTTTCCAGCGCTCGATAAACTCATCTAGGGTGGGTACCCAACGCGTCGGTTCTTGTTTAACGCCAAATTCAAGTTCGTCGGGAAACTCTACCATCACCATGGTTCTGCCAAGGTAAAAGGGGAAGGTGTGATCCAAAATGCGCACGGAATAAATAGTTGCATCAAGCGGAATTTGGGCTTTAACTTGAGCGGCTAAATCAACCCCTGAAACTGCGCGTCCCAATGCTTCATGGCCGGTGCCGGCAATAGTACACGTGAGAAAAAAGCCCATGGCATAACAATAAATACTGGCTAGGGGATACCGCCTCGTTAAAAGTGCCGTCATTAAGCTCAGTACGATTAAAACAAGTAAAGCGCTGATGACCCACTGCGTATAGGTGGCATAAGCTAATAATTCATCAGGTTTTGCTTCAAAGCCAATGAGCGGTAAAAAAGCGAAGCCAATTAAACCCAGCAAGACAAAAAATATCGCCTGCACTTTCCAGCTAATCGATAAGCCACTGCGCTCACTCAAACTCCGATCAATAGCATAGCCAGCTAGTAAAGCTAAGGCAGGAAAGGTGGGCATGATATAGCCGGGTAGCTTAGATTGGGAGAGGCTAAAGAAACCCAAAATAACCAATACCCAACAACTTATCAGACCGAGGCTAGAAAATTGCCCACGGCGTTGTCGCCATGCTTGCAACATTGCGCTGCCTACTTGCGGCAGCCACGGTAAGAATCCCAATAACAAAAAGGGGAGGAAAAAATAGATTGGTCCAGGACGACTATGTTCCACTTGGGTAAAGCGCTGAAAGTGCTCATTAATAAAAAAGAATTGAGCAAACTCGGGATTACGTAGCGAAACTAAAATAAACCAGGGTGAAGTGATGATCAAGAATAGCAATAAGCCCTTCAGCAAACACAATTCTTTCCAAATGCGCCAATTCCAACTAGTAATTGAATAGACTACAAAAACCATGGCGGGTAGCGCAATGCCAATTAAACCTTTGCTAAGCGTTGCTAGAGCCATGGCGGCCCAACACCCCAACATCCAACGGGTGCGCATCTTTGCTGTATTACTCGCTTGGGCCAGTAAAAAGCTACACAGCGCTGCAGCTAGGCATGCCGATAAACCCGTATCTAGAGAATTAAAGTGTCCGCCTACAACCCACATGGGGGCAGAGCCCAAAGCTACTGCAGCTAAAAGTCCTGCGCGTGGACTATATAAGCGCCAGGCAGTAAAGCCGACCAAAAGAATGGTGAGATAGCCCAACAGGCCAGACCATAGACGGGCTTGCCATTCACCTATCCCAAAACCCTGAAAGACAAGGGCGGTTGCCCAGATGTGTAAAGGCGGTTTTTCAAAATAGAGATAGTTGTTATAGCGCGGAGTAATCCAATCACCACTTGTAAGCATCTCGCGCGCAATTTCGGCGTAGCGACCTTCATCAGAAGGAATTAAGTGGCGATAGTTTAAAGTGCCGAACCAAATGATCGTGTAGATCACTAGCAGGGCAAACGCCAGACCGAGTTTGACTGGGGGTTTATTCATGCTGTGTCTAGCAGGATAGCAGCCAATACTTGCCGCCCTTCGCCCATCAAAATATTGTAAGTACGGCAGGCTGCTTGCGAATCCATGATTTCAAAGCCAATTCGCGCTTGAATTAGTGGCTTTAGTAGCTCGGGCTTAGGGAAGTGCTGACGTGCGCCAGTGCCCAATATAAATAATTCGGGCTGGCGGGCGCAAATTTGCAAAAAATCGGCTTCAGTCAGTGTTGCAAAGCTGGCCACTGGCCAAGCCACTATATCCCCTAACGGGCTTACTAAAACAGCATGCTGATAGGTTTTTTGATTGATCTGAATATAGTCTGACCCATAGCCCGAAATCGTATTTAGGCCGGAATGGGCGTCAGAATGAAGCTTCACGTGTGCGCTCTGTCATAATTGAGTGAATTATAGCCAGCCTCTCTATATACCTATTCGTTGAGAATGGGCATTAGATGGCCGATAGATTACGAGTAGACCGATTGTGAAAACCATCCTCAAATCCACCAAACTCAATAATGTGTGCTACGACATTCGTGGCCCGGTGCTCGATCTTGCCCAGCAAATGGAAGAAGAGGGCCAGAAAATTATCAAACTGAATATCGGTAATGTTGGGGTTTTTGGTTTTGATCCCCCCGAAGAAATTCAGCTCGACATGATTCGTAATTTGGGCAATGCCTCTGCTTATTCTGATTCAAAGGGTATTTTTGCTGCGCGCAAAGCGATCATGCACTACTGCCAGCAAAAAAATATTCAAGGCGTTACCTTAGAGGATATTTACACTGGGAACGGTGCATCTGAACTCATTGTTTTAGCCATGAATGCGTTATTAAACGATGGCGACGAAGTGTTGGTGCCCGCCCCAGATTATCCCCTTTGGACTGCCGCAGTCAGTTTATCGGGAGGTACGCCGATTCATTACATCTGTGATGAAGCCAACGGTTGGGCGCCTGATTTAAACGACTTGCGTAGCAAAATTACACCGCAAACCAAAGCGATTGTAGTAATTAACCCCAATAATCCTACAGGCGCAATTTATTCTCAAGAAGTGCTTTTGAGCTTAATCGCGATTGCGCGTGAACACGGCCTCATTTTATTTGCGGATGAAATTTATGACAAGATGGTTTATGACCAAGCAGAACATATTTCGTTAGGGGCATTATCAACTGATGTTGTGACCATTACTTTTAATGGTCTATCGAAGAACTATCGCTCATGTGGTTATCGGGCTGGTTGGATGGTAGTCTCTGGGGATAAAAGCCATGTGAAGGATTACATTGAAGGCTTAAATATGTTGTCCTCGATGCGTTTATGTGCCAATGTACCTGGTCAATATGCAATTCAAACTGCACTAGGGGGCTATCAAAGTATTAATGATTTGGTAGCAAGTGGCGGGCGCTTAGCGCGGCAGCGTGAGCTTGCTTGGAACTTAATAACTGCTATCCCCGGTGTAACTTGCGTCAAACCAAAATCAGCCTTGTATCTCTTTCCAAAGTTAGACCCTGAGATATATCCGATTACCGACGATCAACTATGGATTACCGATTTTTTGCGCGAGGAAAAGGTCTTATTAGTCCAGGGTACTGGATTTAATTGGGTGAAGCCTGATCACTTCCGCGTGGTATTTTTACCCCATGAAGATGTCTTACGTGAGGCCATTGGCCGCTTAGCGCGCTTTCTTGAACGGTATCGAATAAAACACGGCACTAACAAAGCGTCAATAGCCACTACAACATCATGAAATCAAATGCATTGAAACCGATTCAAGTCGGTCTTTTAGGAATTGGCACGGTTGGCGGCGGGGTGTTTGCGGTGCTTGAGCGTAACCAAGATGAAATTCAGCGGCGCGCTGGACGGGGCATACGCATTCATACCGTGGCTGATTTGAATGTGTCCCGCGCGAAAGAATTGGTCCAAGACCGTGCGCAAGTTGTGGCTGATGCGCGAGCGGTGATTGCCGATCCCGAAATAGATATTGTGATTGAGCTGATCGGTGGCTATGGCATTGCTAAAGACTTAGTATTAGAAGCCATTGCTGCGGGCAAACATGTCGTTACAGCAAATAAAGCCTTAATTGCTGTGCATGGGAACGCTATTTTTGCAGCAGCTCATAAAAAAGGCGTGATGGTCGCTTTTGAAGCTGCAGTTGCTGGTGGAATACCCATTATCAAAGCCTTGCGCGAAGGTTTATCGGCAAATCGCATTGAATGGATTGCCGGGATTATTAATGGCACCACCAACTTTATTTTGTCTGAGATGCGCGACAAGGGCCTAGACTTTGCCACTGTCTTAAAAGAAGCGCAACGCCTTGGATATGCTGAAGCCGATCCTACTTTTGATATCGAGGGTATCGACGCAGCGCATAAGGTGACCATAATGAGCGCGATTGCATTTGGTATTCCGATGCAATTTGAACATGCTTATGTTGAAGGTATCGCCCAATTATCGGCTCTTGATATTCGTTATGCGGAGCAACTCGGTTATCGGATTAAATTACTCGGCATTACCAAACGCACTCCAGCAGGTATCGAATTGCGCGTTCACCCCACCTTAATTCCCGCCAAGCGCCTGATTGCCAATGTTGAAGGGGCAATGAATGCAGTGCAAGTGTTTGGTGATGCGGTTGGAACTACTTTGTATTACGGTAAAGGTGCCGGCTCTGAGCCAACTGCTTCAGCCGTCATTGCCGATTTAGTGGATGTAACCCGCTTAATGACAGCTGATTCTGAAAATCGTGTGCCTCATTTAGCCTTCCAACCCGATGCAATGCAGAACCTACCTATTTTGCCCATTAGCGAAATTACGAGTAGTTATTATTTGCGCTTATGCGTGGCAGATCAGGCGGGGGTCTTAGCAGAAATTACGAAAATTTTAGCTTCGCATAGCGTTTCAATTGATGCGCTTATTCAAAAAGAAGCGGCCGAAGGTGAAACCCAAACAGATTTGGTGATGTTGACTCATGCCACTAAAGAAAAAAATATGCTGGCAGCAATTCAAGAGATGCAATCTTTGCGCACAGTAATTGGCAATGTCGTTAAGTTACGACTTGAAAATTTATCGTAACTTCAGCTGAGCATAGGTAAGCACAATGCTGTATCAATCTACCCGCGGCAAGAGCCCGCAAGTGAGTTTCCAGCAAATCTTACTGGGCGGCTTAGCCCCGGATGGCGGTTTATATTTACCGGTTCGCTATCCCACTGTCAGTCCAGCGCAGCTCGATGACTGGCGCAAATTATCGTATGCCGATCTCGCTTATGAAATTTTGCGTTTGTATAGTGATGATATTCCTGCCGCAGATTTACGCGCTCTTACGCATAAAACCTATACCGCCGCAGTGTATTGCAATGGACGCCAAACTGACCTAGCTAGCGACATTACACCCTTGCATCATTTGGGTGAAGAGCAGGGTACAAGCCTAAGCCTCTTAAGTCTTTCTAACGGGCCTACCTTAGCGTTTAAGGATATGGCAATGCAGTTACTCGGGAATTTATTTGAATATGCTTTGCAAAAATCGGGGCAAGAACTCAATATCTTGGGTGCGACATCCGGTGATACGGGCAGCGCAGCAGAATATGCCATGCGCGGTAAAGCGGGTATTCAGGTTTTTATGTTGTCACCCCAAGGCAAAATGAGTGCGTTTCAAGCAGCACAAATGTATTCATTATCTGATGCCAACATCCATAATTTAGCCGTTACAGGGGTATTTGACGATTGCCAAGATATTGTTAAAGCAGTGAGCAATGATTTGGAATTTAAAGCTCGCCATCACATTGGCACGGTAAACTCAATTAACTGGGGCCGAGTAGTAGCGCAGATTGTGTATTACTTTCAAGCCTATTTACTCGCCACCAAAGCGAGTTCTGAACGGGTATCTTTTGCTGTCCCTTCAGGTAACTTTGGCAATATTTGTGCAGGCCATATCGCACGCATGATGGGTTTGCCCATTGAGCGCTTAGTGCTTGCTACTAATGAGAATAATGTGCTCGATGAGTTTTTTAGAACCGGGATTTATCGCGCTCGTAAAGCAGCGCAGACTTTGCATACCTCTAGCCCATCAATGGATATCTCGAAAGCCAGTAATTTTGAACGCTTTATTTTCGATTTATTAGGTCAAGATGGCCAACGGACTGCCGCTTTATTTAAGCAAGTGGATGAGACTGGCAGCTTTGATCTATCAGCAGATCCCGCATTCCAAACATTGCAGCAGTTCGGCTTTTTTTCTGGCAGCAGTAGCCATCAAAATCGCCTCGACACGATTCGTCAGATTGATACAAAGTATGGTGTCATGATTGATCCACATACTGCTGATGGTGTGCAAGTAGCACGCCATTATTTACAGCCAGGTATACCCATGATTGTGCTTGAAACTGCGCTACCGATTAAATTTGCCGAGACGATTGAAGCTGCGCTAGGGCGCCCAGCTGAATGTCCGCCCGCTTTTCAAAGTATTAAAACATTACCTCAACGGGTGCAGACAATGAGACCTGATGTTAATCAGGTCAAAGCTTTTATTACTTCACATCTCCAATAAAAACGATGCTAACCGCACAAGAAGCTCTCGATCATTTACTACCGCATGCTCAAGCCATCTGTGAAGTGGAACGGGAGGCAACTCAGGCGGCTTTAGGGCGGGTACTAGCTGAAGATGTAGCGAGCCTAGTTGATGTGCCCCCACTTGATAACAGCTCGATGGATGGGTACGCGATTCGTTGCGCAGATTTAAGTGCAGCAGATATGACTCTACAAGTTGGTCAACGTATCCCTGCGGGATCAGTAGGACTAGCTTTACAAGCCAGGCAGGCGGCCCGTATTTTTACCGGCGCACCAATTCCTACTGGTGCCGATGCTATCGTGATGCAAGAAGACACGAGTTTGCTTGCAAGTGAAAATGCTGGTCAAGCAGATCGTGTGCTCATTAATCATTTGCCCAGTTCGGGGCAATGGATTCGTCGCCGTGGGGAAGACCTCATGGCAGGCAAAGTTGCTTTGACAGCCGGAACTTTATTGCGTCCACAAGAATTAGGCGTTGCTGCATCCGCTGGCCTAACGCATTTAATGGTCAAGCGCCGGGTGCGAGTGGCAGCATTTTTTACTGGTGACGAGTTAGCCTTGCCTGGCGAACCTTTAAAGCCTGGTGGAATTTATAACTCGAATCGCGACACTTTATTAGCTTGCTTAAGATCGTTAGGATGTACACCCACGGATTTAGGTATTGTGCCGGATCGCTTAGATGCTACAAGGGCAGCTTTACGGGCAGCCAGCGCAAATCATGACCTCATCATTACCTCGGGTGGGGTATCAGTTGGCGAAGAGGATCATATTAAGCCTGCCGTTAATGCTGAAGGGCGCTTAGATCTTTGGCAAATAGCGATTAAGCCGGGAAAACCGTTGGCCTTTGGCGCAGTCCGTAAGGGCGCTGAAGCTGCTAGTGGCGAAACTTGGTTTATGGGGCTACCAGGCAATCCCGTATCGAGCTTTGTTACATTCTTATTATTTGTGCGACCATTTATTTTACGATTACAAGGCCGCACCGATATCACCCCGCCAAAGTATTTTATGCGCGCCGATTTTGACTGGCTACGTGCTGATCGCCGTAATGAATTTTTACGGGTTAAAGTCAATCCAGCAGGCGGCTTAGATTTATTTGCAAATCAGAGTTCGGGTGTGTTAACTAGCGCATCATGGGGCGATGGTCTAGTCGACTGTCCACCCAATCAGCCTATTCAGCGCGGTGCTATGGTAGCTTTTATCCCATTTAGTGGGTTGCTGAGCTAGATACACTGAAGTCGAGCCAAACTTTGCTGAGTAAATGCCTTTAAGCGCACTAAATCCATAAAATCGTTTAGGATGGCACGATGAAACTACAGTTACGCTTTTTCGCCTCCTTACGCGAGGGCCTTGGTTTAAGTGAGGAAGTGGTAAGCGTGCCGGCTTCAGTAGTTACTACTGCAGATTTGCGGACCTGGCTGATACAACGTGGCGAAGTTTGGGCTCAACTACTTAGCTCCGAACGGGCATTACGCTGCGCAGTGAATCAACACATTGCCGCAGAAAATATTGCTTTAAGCGATGGCGATGAAGTCGCTTTTTTCCCACCTGTAACTGGCGGTTAATATGGCAGTTCGAATTCAAACGGCTGATTTTGATCTGAGTACTGAAATTGCTGCACTGCGCGCGGGTGATTTAGAGGTTGGCGCAATAGTTTCTTTTGTTGGCACTGTACGCGATATGAATGAGGGTAGTCAAGTCAACAGCATGGAGTTAGAGCACTATGCTGGCATGACCGAAAAGGCCTTAGCTGACATTATTGTTGAGGCCAAGTCACGTTGGAGCATTCATGAGGCTTTAGTAATTCACCGCATTGGCAAAATGCTTCCTGGTGAGCAGATTGTTTTAGTAGCAGTAACAGGTCAGCATCGGGGTGAAGCCTTTGCCGCCTGTGAATTCATCATGGATTATTTAAAAACAGCCGCCCCTTTTTGGAAAAAAGAGGCTACCCC
>JBAXGQ010000067.1:0-9175 GCA_037139315.1 Burkholderiaceae bacterium | reverse complement strand
AATAAAGCGAGGCGCGCTACAACCCCATACAAGTAGAAACGGTTAGGGGCAGCGCTACCAGGCTTAGCATTGCGATCGGGCATCGCATTTTGTTCGAATGCCAGAGGTACAAAATGCATGCCTGGGGCGTTTAAATTTTCATCGGGACCACGATCGGTGTGGACGCGATAAAAGCCGCCAATCACATAACGATCGATCATATAAACAACCGGCTCAGCCACTGCTTCATTGACTTTTTCAAAAGTATAAACACCCTCTTGAATTAATACATCGTGTACCTCAAGGCCATCCTTAACGATACTCATTTTATTGCGCTCACGGCGATTTAAATTGCCTAGTTCATTGGCATTACGGACTACCATGACACCCATGCCATAGGTACCCGCATCTGCTTTAACGACGACATAGGGTTTATCTTTAATGCCGTATTCCCGATATTTTTTAGCAATCTTTTTTAAAATTACATCTACCTTTGTTTGCAACTGATCTAATCCTTGTTGCTCATGAAAATCAACGTCCGAGCAATAATCAAAATAAGGATTGATCATCCAAGGATCAATATTAATTAATTTTGCGAACCTTTTCGCCACTTCATCGTAGGCCAAAAAATGCTTTGATTTACGGCGAACTTGCCAGCCAGCATGCAAACCGGGCAAAAGATATTGTTCGTTAATTTTTTCTAAGATTGGTGGAATACCAGCGGATAAATCATTATTTAATAAAATTGAACAAGGATCAAAATCCTTTAGGCCCAGCCGCTGTTTTTTTAAACCCAAGCGTAATAAAGGCTCTAGCAATAAACGATTGCCTTCAGGCAATTCAATCCAAGTCGGCTTTTTAATCTCGTCCGACAAGCTACCTAAACGCACATTCAAACCCGCTTGCCGCAAGATAGAAGATAAACGCGCAATATTTTGTAAATAAAATGTATTACGGGTATGGCGCTCGGGAATAAGTAATAAATTTTTTGCCTCAGGACAAATTTTTTCAATAGCTGCCATGGCTGCCTGCACAGCCAAGGGCAACATTTCTGGCGAAAGGTTATTAAAACCACCAGGAAATAAATTCGTATCTACTGGGGCTAATTTAAAGCCTGAATTACGGAGGTCGACTGAACAGTAAAAAGGCGGGGTATGCTCCTGCCATTCGAGTCGAAACCAACGCTCAATAGTCGGGGTGGCTTCGAGTACTTTCGACTCAAGCTCAAGTAAGGGGCCGCTTAAAGCGGTAATCAGATGTGGAACCATCTTGCCATTGTAAGTTTTTTATGCGTAAGCTCAATTTTTAAGCTATTTTGGCAATAAAAAAACGCAGGATCGTGAGATCCTGCGTTAGAAGCCAGGCAGAAATACTGCCTAGTGAGGGGTAAGTCAATTAAATTTCGTACGCTTCTTCGCTGTGCGAGCTAATGTCTAAACCTTCACGCTCTTCTTCCTCAGTTACGCGCAAGCCAATAATGATGTCAACGAGCTTGAAGGCAATGAAAGAAACGATACCCGACCAAATCAAGGTAGTAATAACGCCCTGACTTTGAATCCAAAGCTGACTCATGATCGAGTACTCTGGAGCGACGGCATTTGTCACGTAATCATAGATGCCTGTACCGCCCAATGAGGGGGCTGCAAATACGCCGGTAAGTAAGGCGCCTAATATACCGCCGACACCATGAATGCCGAAGACATCCAAGCTATCATCTGAGCCTAACATTTTCTTGAGCCCAGAAACACCCCATAAACAAACAATGCCGGCCAACGCCCCAATAATCAGCGCGCCCATTGGCCCAACAAAACCTGCGGCTGGTGTAATGGCCACTAAACCAGCCACACAACCTGAAGCTGCGCCAAGCATGGATGGCTTACCCTTGGTAATCCACTCAGCTAATGACCAGCCAATCACTGCGGCTGCAGTAGCCAGATAGGTATTCACAAACGCTAAGGCGGCGCTACCGTTTGCTTCTAGTGCAGAGCCTGCATTAAAACCAAACCAACCAAACCATAAGAGCGATGCACCTGTCATGACATACACTAAGTTATGTGGCTTCATCGCTTCTTTGCCGTAACCTAGACGCTTACCAATCACAAAGGAGCCTACTAAACCTGCAATCGCTGCATTGATGTGGACAACAGTTCCGCCGGCGAAATCAAGAATTCCTTTTTGCCAGAGCCAACCTGCTTTTGCAGTAATTGCATCAAGAGAGGCAGCGTCTTTAATCTCATCAGGACCAGGCCAAAACCAGACCATGTGGGCAATTGGTAAATAGCTAAACGTAAACCAGAGGATCATGAATAGGAGAATCGCCGAAAATTTAGCGCGCTCAGCAAATGAACCAATAATTAAACAACAGGTGATGGTTGCAAAAACTGCTTGAAATGCCATGAAGACATATTCCGGAATCACAATACCTTTGCTAAATGTTGCCGCATTGGAATCAGGTGTCATACCAGCCAAGAACAAGCGATCCATGCCGCCAAAAAATGCGCCGCCTTCGGTGAAAGCAATGCTATAGCCATAAATCGCCCATAACACCGTAATCACCGAAAAAATCACCATACACTGCATTAAGATTGACAATACATTCTTACTGCGCGTTAAGCCACCATAAAATAGCGCCAAGCCTGGTACCGTCATCAATAGCACCAATGCTGTGGATACCATCATCCAAGCGGTATCACCCTTGTTAGGGGTTGGTGCTGGAGCTGCGGTCGCAGCGGGTGCAGCAGGAGTTGCTGCTGCTGCAGGAGCGGTAACGGCAGGTTTAGCTTCTTCAGCAGCATAAGCTACTGATGTTCCTACCATGCCAGTAAAGCCAATCGCCGTCGCTATCGCGCCGCCAGCGACAATTCGTTTTATCCAAGTTAACATTTTGAACCTCTCTTTAAAGTGCGGCCGCACCGGTTTCACCGGTGCGAATGCGAATAACGTGTTCAATTGAGGAGACAAAAATTTTGCCATCGCCAATTTTTCCGGTGCGCGCTGATTTTTCAATTGCTTCGATTGCTCGCTCTAAAATACCGTCTTCTACCGCAGCCTCTATTTTTACCTTGGGCAAAAAATCAACTACGTATTCAGCGCCGCGGTATAACTCGGTATGGCCTTTTTGACGCCCAAAACCTTTTACTTCGGTAACGGTGATACCAGAAATTCCAACTTCTGATAGAGCCTCTCGCACCTCGTCAAGCTTAAATGGCTTGATAATTGCTGTGATGAGTTTCATGCGTTTCTCCGTTGTTGGAAATTAGAAAACTTTGGTTAAAGTAACGAGACCTTGCGAGCCACCCAGGTTTTTTCCGGTAGGGCTTTGGTAGGCATATACATTTCCTGCCTTTGCTGCATTAGTGGCGATATAAGCCGCAGAAATTCCTAATCCACCTCCCAAGTCTTTAGACAAGCCAATTTTCCAATCGGTATAGCTTACGGTAGGCACCGTTGATGACGTTTTCTGGCCAGCAATATATTGATAACCAACGTGTGCATTCACAACTAAGCCCCACAAACCTGTATCGTAATTAGCCGTTAAGTCAGGATAATAAGATCCCGAGCTATTTGAAAAGCCAAAAATGTTAGTAACTGAGTAATTAAACTTTACAAATCCGCTGACTGGACCAAATGCATAGTTTTGGGCGGCGTAAATTTCTGTGGTGTTTGGATTGGTAAACGCTGATGGATAGTTAGTGGTCGGGTAGTAGTATTGAAGTATGCCAAGATCTGACATAAAGCCCTCGCCAATCAGTTCCTTTTTAAATCCAGCATAAAAATCCATCTCGATTGGTGCAGAAACGTTTTTACTATTGCCAACAGCAAGGCTTGATGAATTTGCGCCAGTACCGCCATTAGATGCGGCATCTGAAATCCAACTAATTGAAGAGTTCCAGTTTCCAATGTAGAAACCACTAGGATGCGCATAATCAAAACCGCCTTGTATGGCTGGATTAAAGTTAGATTGCGTAATACCCCGATAAATATAGTTATTGGCTACTGTCACGTTGGCAGTAATAGGGCTTGTGTCAGGGCCGCTGATAGCGCCAGCCGGTTCTGCAGGCAATGGATTTGGGTTTGGTGAGGCAGCATTTTGGGCAAATGCATTTGTACTTATGAGCCCTACAACTGCTATAGCGATAGCTGATTTATGAAAAGTTTTCATTCCAACTCCTTATTCAAATTAAAAAATTAAAAAACTTGTACATCTAGCTGAGGTCAATGATCGCTTTGTGCAACGGACTTTTTTGGCAGTTTTTCCCTTGATTTGGGCATGCGCCCCAAAACCATGCAGTACTTTTGCACTATTTTGGTGCAAAATGTCATTAAATTGCCATTTCAGCGTGGTGGAGATCAATCAGTCTTAAAATACGTTCTATTCCTCTTACTAAACACATCTTTAAATCGGCCTTTTTATGCAAAAACCCAACGAAATTCTGGAACAAATGCAGCGTGTTGCAACTGAAATGCAAAATAAAGTAGGCGAGGCGATTCGTAACTCCCCAGCCAAAGATTTAGAAAAAAATGTACGCACGATGATGACGCAAGGTTTTCAAAAATTAGACTTGGTCACGCGTGATGAATTTGATTTGCAAGCCAAAGTACTTGCTAAAACCCGTGAGAAACTCACAGCACTAGAAGCCAAAGTAGCTGAAATAGAAAAGCTGCGCTCATAATTGCCGCTTGCCGTTATTTTTAGTCGGGGCCTTAGTGGTCTCGATGCTCCACAGGTGCGCGTTGAAGTTCACCTTACCAATGGCTTGCCTGCGTTTACTATCGTTGGCTTAGCCGATACCGGCGTTAGAGAAAGTAAAGATCGGGTGCGGGCCGCGATCATCCAAAGTGGCTATGAATTTCCCAACCGACGCATTACCGTTAATTTAGCACCGGCTGACTTACCAAAATATTCTGGGCGTTTTGACTTAGCTATAGCGTTAGGAATTTTGGCTGCTAGTGCGAAACTGCCTTGCAATCAATTAGATCAATATGAATTTGCTGGCGAACTTTCTTTGTCTGGTGAATTGCGACCTTTTAGCGGCTGCTTGGCAATTGCCATGGCAATGCGTAAAGAAAAATCACTGCGTAGTTTTATTATTCCGCAAGAAAATTGCAGTGTCACTAGCATCATTCCTGATCTGCGTGTCTTAGGGGCCAATTGTTTAGCGCAAGTTTGCGATTTTCTGTGTGGCCGAATTCAGCTTCAAGTAGTCGGCAAGAATGCAAAGAAACAGGCGATTGAATTAAAGGAAGTTAGCACCCATGATATCGCCCATATTCAAGGACAGTTGCTCGCTAAACGTGGCCTTGAAATTGCTGCTGCGGGCTTTCATTCGCTCTTGTTGGCAGGCCCTCCAGGTTGCGGAAAATCGATGTTAGCCAAATGCTTACCGCAATTACTACCCAAATTAACGCTCGATGAAGCCCTGGAGGTTGCTGCCCTGCATAGCCTGAAAGGGGCACGTCATCATCGTGCTCTGGAACCAACGGCTTTATCGCGCTTGCGCCCCTGGCAACATCCTCACCATAGCATTACCACTGCAGCGCTCGTGGGCGGCGGAGCGCCCCCATTACCTGGCGCAATTACCTTGGCTCATCAAGGTGTGCTTTTTTTAGATGAGTTACCACAATTTGCCAGGCAGACGCTCGAAGCCTTACGCGAACCCTTGCAAAATCGTGTGGTCACAATTACTCGCGCGCATTTTGCTAGTCACTTTCCCTGTAACTTCATGCTTGTGGCAGCGATGAATTTATGTCCCTGCGGCTACTTTGGCCACCCCGAGAAAGTTTGTATTTGTTCGGCTACGCAAAGATTGCGTTATCAAAATAAAATTTCTGGGCCACTACTCGATCGCATTGATATCAAAATGATGATTGCGCCTGTACCGCACGAGTTATTTTTTCAAACCCAATTGACCGCAACCGCTAGCGCTAATTCAAACCAAGTGGCAACACGTATTGCTAATGCATGGGCGCTGCAAATAAATCGCCAAGGAAAATTGAATCATGCCTTAGATGACCAGGAAATAAAAAACTGGGTAGCAATTGATGCTGCTGATGAGCATGATTTACACGCAGTATGGAAAGGTCTGAATTTATCGGGTAGGGGCGTGCATCGCTTACTGAAAATTGCCCGTACGATTGCTGATCTTGAGGGCACTACCTCCACCCAAGTAAAGCGCGCGCACCTTTTGGAAGCGAGTGCTTTAAGTAAGCCTATTAATGGGATGACGAACTAATTTTAGTCTGGATGAAAATCAGTAAAAAAAAGTGAGTTATTGTCATCACTTAAATTTGCTTGAAGTTCAGCTTGGCTTAGTGGTCCACTATTTTTTGGTACAGGCTTGAGTAGAGATAGTTGATAAATATATAGCCCTAAACCAGGAATAGTGCGCATTATCCAGCGTACGCGCATCATCCGCTCTACCCCATCTACTGGTTTCATCAGCAAAAAATAATCGGCAGTAGGTGAACGCATTGGCGAGCCGCTGGTTAGATAAAAACTCTTCATCGCTAGCGCGCTTGCAGGATCTATATTTGCTTGTGTAAAAATCGCTTGCTGTAATTGCTTCATTAATTCATCAGCACTACCAGCAATAGCGGGAGGCACCTGAATCGTCGTAATGGAGTAAATTTGGTCAGCTACTTTTGCTACCTCAAGCGCTTGCTTTAGGGTGTCCCCCTTATAGCTCAACTGACGCTCGAGGTGCTGCGGCTTGGCAGGAAAAAGTGCTGTATAGGCTTGTTGCTCTACTCGAACTGTGCGCCAGTCGAACGGTGGACTACACCCATATAAATTCAAGATCAAACCCACTTGTAATGCCAAAACTAAAAACTTAGACAAGCCCAGCCCCGTGTGCTTGTTCATCGGCATGATAGCTAGACCGAACCATTGCGCCAACAGCTGCATGCTTAAACCCCATTTCATAAGCAGCTTCTTCAAAGACTTTAAATGCCGTGGGATGCACATAACGCCTTACTGGCAAATGATGTGAGGATGGAGCCAAATACTGCCCAATGGTGAGCATATCAATTTGATGCGCACGCATATCTCTCATCACCGCTAAAATTTCGTCATCAGTCTCACCCAACCCAACCATCAAACCACTCTTCGTGGCTACTGCTGGAAAGCGGTGCTTAAAGTCGGCCAGTAGTTTAAGAGAGTGCGCATAGTCAGCGCCGGGGCGGGCTTCTTTATAAAGCCTTGGCACAGTTTCTAAATTATGGTTCATGACATCGGGTAGGCCGTTACTTGTATGAGCAGAGAAAACATCTAATGCTTTTTCTAAGCGGCCACGAAAATCGGGTACCAAAACTTCAATCCGTGTAGTTGATGAAAGTGTGCGAGTTTGCACAATACAGTCGACAAAATGCTGCGCGCCGCCATCGCGTAAATCATCACGATCTACGCTGGTAATAACCACATAACTTAAGCGTAATGCAGCAATAGTACGGGCTAAATTTAAAGGCTCGGCGAGATCAAGGGGATCGGGTCGGCCATGACCAACGTCACAAAATGGGCAACGGCGGGTACATTTATCACCCATGATCATGAAGGTTGCTGTCCCTTTACCAAAACATTCCCCGATATTTGGGCAACTCGCTTCTTCACATACTGTGACCAATTGGTTGGCCCGTAGGATCGTTTTTATCTCAGCAAAACGGGAATTATCAGAGGCTGCCTTAACACGAATCCAGTCGGGTTTTTTTAAAATGTGCTCTAGGGGAATAATCTTAATTGGAATCCGGGCCGTTTTTTCGGCAGACTTTTGTTTACGCGTGGGGTCGTAAGGAAGATTGGTTGCGGTTTTGTTGATGGCCATACTTAAAATCAATTTCTATTTTGCAAAAGTTGCAGCAGGTGAGAAACCACGCGCTGTCCGACAATGTCTATATTGTCCTCGATCCCAAGGGTTTGCATATCAACTGTTTTTAAACCCTTAAAGCCGCAAGGATTGATTTGTGTAAATGGGCTCAAATCCATGGCTACATTTAAGGCTAACCCATGATAGGAGGCTTGGCGAGATACTTTAAGGCCAAGAGCACCAATTTTGGCGCCCACCCAAATTGGTGAAATTTTTGCTTGCTTTGCCAAATAAATACCCGGTGCCCCCTTGTGCCTTTCTGCTTGAAAACCATAGTCGGCTAAAGTATTAATGAGGGCCTGTTCGATATGGCAAACCAATTGCTTCACCAGTATTGACTTACGCTTTAAATCGAGTAGTAGATATACGACTAGCTGGCCTGGTCCATGATAAGTAATTTGGCCGCCGCGATCGACTTGTACCAGCGGAATAGTTTGGCTTGGTTCTAGTAGATGGCTTGCGTCTCCCGCCAAACCCAGAGTAAATACAGGTGGATGCTCAAGCACCCAAATTTCGTCGGGGGTATTTTTATCCCGCGTTTGCGTAAATTGGCGCATTGCTTCATAGGTTGTCACATAGTTGACTAAACCTAATTGCTTAACCAAAATAGTGGCGGGATTATTCATTGTTAGGGAAACAACTAGAGCACCATACTAACCAAAGGATGGGTTGATAGGGTTCGATAAATTTCATCGAGTTGCTCCCGACTAGTTGCATTGATGGGCAAAGTTAAGCCTAAATAATTACCATCTTTCGATGGTCGTTGCTCTATTAAGCCAACGTTAAAAATAGGATCAAATTGCTGGGCAATATGAACAATCGCTGGCAGAAATTCCGGGTTCGCTTTGCCCATTACTTTTATCGGAAAAATGGATGGATATTCAATCAGTGATTTCTCTGCCACTACAACCCCTTTATTAAAATATAAATTATTGTGCCCAAGCGGCCTGGCCAAGCCACTCGCCGAGAATAATATTGCGAATGCAATGTAAGCGTCGATGAAAAAAATGATCTGCTCCGGGAACTACCTGCACAACTAACTCTTGTGGTCTTGCCCAATCAAAAACAGCTTTTAATGGAATGGTTTCGTCGAGCTCACCGTGAATTAAAATCGTACTAGCTGGTACTAGCGCCAACTCCCACTTCCCTGCCGCCGAGCCCACCATCACTAGTCGCTCAACTACTTGACCTGCTTGAGCTAAGCGCTCGCGTAAATGACTGCAGACAAAACTACCAAAGGAAAAGCCGGCCAAGACCAATGGTAATTTTTCAATCTGCTTAATCTCAAGGCCTAAAGCTTGCCAGCTGGCTGGCTCACGCATCCATTGCACAACCAA
>JBAXGQ010000066.1:0-9397 GCA_037139315.1 Burkholderiaceae bacterium | reverse complement strand
CTCCTTTTGCAAGCTATAAGACTGTGCCTTTTTTAACCAAAGACATTGCCATTGCGCAGATTCCATCAGTCACAGCCTTAACAGCATTAAGAAGTCTGCCAGAGGGCGACCCCAACCGCAAGAGCTTTGTGGGTTTTGGTGACCCGTACTTTAGTACTACTCAAGAAAAGCAAGCTGATAAAGCCAAAGGGATGCAGCTAGCTACTAGAGGCATTCCCTTAGCGCTTAGGAGTGCTCCTAAAACAGCGGGAGTCAGTTCTGCTGAACTAGCCCTTTTACCAAGACTACCGGATACAAGCCTTGAGATTGAAGATATTGCTAAAGTCGTAGGAGCAGGGCCAGACGATATCTTTTTACATAAGCAGGCCAGTGTGAAGCAAGTGATGTCAATGGATCTATCTAACCGTAAAGTAGTGATGTTCTCTACCCACGGTTTAGTCCCGGGAGAGCTTAATGGCTTAACCCAACCCGCACTCGCTTTATCGTCACCGGATGTCACCGGGGATAAGGATGATGGACTACTCACCATGGATAAAGTCATTGGGCTAAAACTCAATGCCGATTGGGTCGTGCTATCGGCTTGTAATACTGCCGCTGGCGAAGGTGCTGCTTCAGAAGCAGTCTCTGGTCTTGGTAGGGCCTTCTTCTTTGCCGGCACTAAAGCACTCTTAGTGTCTAACTGGCCAGTAGACTCCGTCGCTTCCAGACAACTGATGACTGATCTTTTTAAGCGCCAACAAGACAATAAGACCTTAGCTAAAACCGAAGCCCTAAGACAAGCGATGCTTGCGCAAATCGATCAAGGTGGAGTGAAAGATGGCAGCACGATGAAATACAGTTATGCCCATCCCCTGTTTTGGGCACCGTTTATGGTGGTGGGCGATTGAGTGGGGATTGACTCTATGAAAAAAATGAAACTATGGATACTATCTGGCTTACTACTTTTGCTGCCCGTTTGCTCATCTGCCTTTCAACTATATGCAACTGGAACTGGAGTAGAAGATTGTCTGTATGTTCCTACCCCTAAAAAATTTACCGATGACTTACAAAAACTATTGGTAGAAAAAGGAGTTACTGTCACTGTAGTGAATGGGGGCGCAAGTAAAGAAACGAATTTAGAATTTCTGTATCGTATTTTTAAACAAGATATAAACCCTGAGGTGAAATTAGTAATTTATGTTTCTCCCGGAGGTGGCTATCATCATCCCCAGTGGATGCAACTTGACTATATTGAAAAAGTGTTGTCATACACTCAAAAAAGAAATATACCCACCATTATCGCTTTACCGATTAGAAAACTTAAATCCAATAGCAGTTTTCTGCAAAAAACTGCTGAGTTAACTAAAAAATACAATGCCTATGACTATGGTAGTTATGCAAAAAATATTCCCGATACTGCTGAAAACTGGGTTTACCGCGATACGATTTTAATGACTCGCCAAAATTTAGAAACAGCAGGTAATAACGCAATTACTGGAAATTATCAAAAAAATAAAGAATTTTTAACTGCCCAAGGCTGTTATCTGTGGGCGGAAAATATGCTGCCTTTAATTTTGCAGGTCATTAAAGAGCGTAATATCCAATAAGGCCTCTGCAGCTTAGCGCTCTGCGACTTGGTTCACCCACTTTTATTTTAGCCTTGTTAGAATCTAGTTATGACCGCATTAGCATTAGCCCGTTCGTGGCGACCTAAAACCTTCACTCAATTAGTAGGGCAAGACCACGTCGTCAAGGCTCTAACGCATGCCCTAGACCAGGGGCGTCTGCATCATGCCTGGTTATTTACTGGTACGCGTGGCGTAGGTAAAACGACGATTGCCCGTATTTTGGCTAAAGCGTTAAATTGCACTGGACCTGATGGCAAAGGCAAGATGACTTCTGAGCCCTGCGGCAAATGTCCTGCTTGCGTTGAAATTGATGAAGGCCGCTTTGTCGATTACATTGAAATGGACGCCGCTAGTAATCGCGGTGTCGATGATATGGCGGCCTTACTTGAAAAAGCGGCATATGCACCAAGTAGTGCACGCTTTAAGGTCTACATGATTGACGAGGTACATATGTTAAGTACCCAAGCGTTTAATTCAATGTTGAAAATGTTGGAAGAGCCACCACCCCATGTAAAGTTTATTTTGGCGACGACTGATCCGCAAAAAATTCCGGTCACGATTCTTTCTCGTTGCCTACAATTTAATTTAAAGCAAATGCCGGTAGCGCTGATCATCGAACATCTGGAAAAGGTATTAGCGGCAGAAAAAGTCAGTTATGAGCCCGTGGCCTTGCGAGTGCTTGCCAAGGCTGCACAGGGCTCGATGCGCGATGCGCTTTCGCTTACTGATCAAGCCATTGCCTACGCTGCTGGTGCTGTCAATGAAGCCGCAGTACGCGGTATGTTGGGTACCCTAGATGATGCTTATCTCATTAGCATGTTAGATGCCTTGGCCATACATGATGGTGCAAGCTTATTGGCCATTGCAGAAGAAATGGGCGTTCGTAGCATGTCATTCTCCTTAGCTTTGCAGGATTTATCGAGCCTGCTGCAAAAAATTGCTGCTGCACAAGTTGTTCCCGAATCGGTGCTAGAAGATTGGCCTGAGGCAGGCGAAATTCGGCGCTTGGTATCGGTATTCACCCGTGAAGAAATTCAATTGTTTTATCAGATTGCTATTACCAGTAGAACTGATATTTCCTTAGCGCCCGATGAACAAACTGGCTTTGCCATGGCCTTATTGCGGATGCTGGCGTTTCGTCCAGCGGGATCGGGCGATTTAGCACAAAAGACACTTCCCGCGAGTACGCCGGTAGTTAAATCAGCGCCTAAGCCAGCACCTAAACCAGCAATGAAGACTGAAACTCAGTCTGCAACTCAGGCTGCAACTGAACCCGCAACTAAAGTAGCGCCTGAAATCCTCAAAGAAGCACCCAAGATCTCAGCGGTAGCTCCTGCAGTATCTTCGTCGACTGCAAGCAAGGGGGTACCTGAGGCAGGGCGTCCCAATTGGCATGATTTAATGCGTCAATTACCCCTGCGTGGTTTGGTACAGCAAATGGCCTTTCAAACTGATTTACAAGATTGGGTTGACTCCACACAAGGTATTAAGATCATTGCGGTCAGCAGCTTGCCACAGTTAGCGACAGCTGATTGTGTTGAGCGCCTCCGCGAAGTACTTGCCACCCACTTTGCTAAGCCAGTACGGCTTGAGGTTGTTGGCGGAGTGGTTGATCAATCGGTAGCTAAAATTGATGCGCAAGTTAATCAAGAGCGTCGTTTAAATGCTGAAGAGCAAATTGCTGCCGATCCTTTGATTAAAGAATTAGAAAAGCAATTTGGTGCAAAAGTGGTGAGTGGTTCAGTGCGGCCGCTATAGGAGAAATTGTGAGTCACATTTGCAATATGGAATTTTGTAAAAAGATGAGGAATGCATCATGATGAAGGGTCAATTGGCAGGCTTGATGAAACAAGCTCAGCAAATGCAAGAAAATATGAAGCGTGCGCAAGAAGAGTTGAGTACGCTTGAAATTACTGGCCAAGCCGCGAGCGGCTTGGTAAAAATTACCCTTACCGGTAAGTATGAAACGAAGCGTGTACAAATTGATGCAGGCGCGATGGAAGACCGCGAAATGCTCGAAGACTTAATTGTCACTGCCTATGCCGACGCCTTTAAGCAAGCCGAGGCAGCAAATTCAAAGCTGATGTCGGGTGCGACAGCGGGTATGCCGATGCCACCTGGATTTAAGTTACCGTTTTAATGACGCGAAATTCAACTAAGCCGAACGGTAAGTACGATTTACCGCAAGATGCTTTACAGCGCTTAATTGATGCCTTAAGAGTATTGCCAGGGGTTGGGCCTAAGTCAGCACAACGCATGGCTTTTTACTTACTACAACACGATCGTACAGGCGCGGCTTTGTTGGCTCAATCGCTTGGTGAGGCAGTGGAGAAAGTAGGGCATTGCAAGCGCTGTAATACCTTTTCGGAAACCGAAATTTGCATTACCTGTGGCGACCCGCGCCGTGACCCTGGTCTGTTATGTATTGTCGAAACCCCTGCTGACCAAGTAATGGTGGAGCAAACGCTGAGTTTTAAGGGGAATTACTTTGTTTTGATGGGACGGATTTCTCCTCTTGATGGTATGGGTCCAACCGAAATTCATTTTGATCGATTACTAGTGCGCATAGAGCACCCCGACACTGAAGTACCAGTACGAGAGGTTGTTTTGGCTACCAATTTCACCAGCGAGGGCGAGGCAACTGCCCACTATATTGGCGAAGTTTTAAAACTCAAAGGCATTAAAGTAACCCGGATCGCCCGCGGGATACCGGTTGGCGGGGAGCTAGAATATGTCGATGCTGGCACCTTGGCACGGGCTATGCTCGATCGTCGAACCCTGGGTTAAGCTAATTTTTGCTTATGAATCAATGGGATAGTAAATCGATTTATTACTATAAATAGGGCTTTGTCACCTATAATCCGAGGGTAAACGTGAACTTTCATGATAGAACTCGATTGAATTGAACTTATTTAAAAAACCCTGCCGTCAATTACTGTGGCGCTTCCCTCGGCATACTCTGAGCGCGGTCTGCCTTAGTTTCGTCATGCTCGGTTATTGTCATAGCGGTTTTGCTCAATCAGTTCCGGCTACAGTAACTGTGCAGCCCACCAATAAGTTTGACGCTTTTAATCGCGCTGAGCCGAGTACTAAAGTTGAATCCTTTTTACCGCCGCCTGAACTGAATTCTACCGAGGCACCGTTACCGAAAATTCTTAACCAATCGGTGAACAATGCCCGTAGCAGTTGGGATTTGCGGCAGCTCTGGAATGAGTTAAGGGCTAATAACCCGCAATTGATTGCCGCCCGTGAAGCCTATTTTGCTGCCAAGGCTACCGTACCGCAAATAAATGCGCCTGCTAACCCCACGGTTGGCTTAGTTGTTTCTGGTATGCCTGGGTCAGGCTCACCACTCGCCTTTGGTACTGCTGGTAGTAGCCCACAAAGTCAGAATGCATTTTCTTTCCAGCAGCCGTTTCAGTTTCCAGGTAAGCGCAGTTTGGCTGCCGACATTGCCGATACCTCGGCCGAGGCCTTACAAGCGCGTAATGAAAATCTCTACTTACAGTATGGCGCTCAACTCGCTAGTTTGTATTACAGTACTTTGGCATCGCAACGACAATTAAAAGTATTGAGCGAAACCGTGGTGCGAACTGAGCTCATTAAAAATATTGCGAAAGCACGTTATGCCAATTACTCCGCTGCTTATGTTGAATTTTTGAATGCGCAGGTTTCGCAAAGTGCCGCTGAATCAGATCGTTTTACTTTAGAGCGACAACTCGCAGTTGCTTATAAAAATATTAATGTTTTAATCGGGCGCGATCCCCGCGAAAAATTAGTATTACGAGGCGACCCAGGTGCAGCGGTACGTAAGGTGCCAACTTTAGTTGAGTTGGAAAGCTATGCTGAATCGAGCCATCCCTTGTTGAAAAGCTCTCTGCTGCAAGTCGATGCTGCTAAAAAAGGCGTTACTTACGCAAAGAAAGCGTATTTACCCGATTTCCAAATAATCGGCACTAACTTTATGAACCGTAGTCCATTTGCGGCGAATAATAGCGCTTCGTATTACCAAATTGAATTCGATATCGTCATTCCTTTGTACTTTTTTATGAAGGAGCGGTACGGAGTAGAGCAGGCGGTACGTAACCAAGCAGCTATTGAGGCCAGTAATACCTCAATGCATCAAGAGATTATTTTGGGCGTGGGGAGTTCTTATGCTTCTTATGAGCAAATTAAAAAATTGTATGAATTTCTACGTGACCGTCAGCTGCCGGTGGCCGAAGCCGCATATAAGGTTTCACTGATACAGTATGCTAATAATGGTCAAGGATTTAACGATTTAATGACTGCACAAATTCAATTACGCTCGATTGAAATACAACTAGCGCTTGCTGAAAGTAATTTAATGCAAGCCCAGGCTACTTTATTTGCTGCGGCAGGTAAAGACCCAATTGAATAGGTAAGACTTATGTTAAAAAAACTGACTGAATATCTTGAAAAAATCCTTGCTCTGATCAAGCAATTTAGCGTGACTGCGATGAGTCGTCTACAGGTTATCAAAGACCAAGTTTTTGCCATGTACTGGGATTTAACGCCCGATAATCGCCAGCGGGTGCGTTTAGTGGCTTTTGCTTTTGCTATTTTGGCATTAGGCTTTTTGGTAGGACGTATTACCAACGTTAATCGGATGGTAGATATTGAGAAGGCAGAAAAAGTTCAGCTCAAGGTTGAAAAAAGTGGCGCGATTGAGATCAAACTCCCCGACCTCAAGTTAAACCCCGAAATCTATCAATTTCAGGTAGTGCAAAAAGCCCAGGTACCAGAGGATATTAAAGTCCCTGGACGTTTTGCATTTAATGCCGAGAAATCGAAAGTGCTCTCTGCCCGTGTACCAGGAAGGGTCGAGCGAATTTATGCCTTTGAGGGTGCGGTAGTTCAGGCTGGGTCGCCTATCGTAGAGCTTTATAGTCCCGAATTTCTGTCAGCACAGCAAGAGTTTTTATTGGCGACTAAAACAACCCAAGTTTTAAGCGGCAAGCAATCATTAAGTGATGTTCTAGGAGATGCGCAAATTACCGTACAAGCTGCGAGTAATCGCTTGCGTAATTTAGGCGCCTCTGATCAGGATATTCAGAATTTAGAAAAAACCGAAAAGGGCCAGCCAAATTTAATTATGCGCTCACCCTTGCAGGGCGTAGTGGTAAAGCGCAATGTCGATCCAGGCGCTTTTGTGAATTCAGGCGATGTTGTTGCAACCCTGGCTGATCCTAAGCAGTTATGGTTTTTAGGGAATGTATATGAGCAAGATATGCGTTTAATTAGTCGCGGGCAAAAATTAGTTTTACGTACTGAGGCTTATCCCGATAAAGAATTTATTGCTTATGCAAACTATATTGCCCCATCAATTGATCCAGTTACACGCGCGCTTTTAATTCGCTGCGATGTAGATAACTCGGCAGGTCTGCTACGACCCGATATGTATGTTTCAGCCAAGCTCACAACAGGTATGACTGAAGCTTATGTATTGCCACAAACCGCCATTATTCGGGTGCGCGAAACCAAGTATGTGATTATGCGTATCGCTAGCGATACTTTTAGACGTGTACCTGTGAAGGGTTATGACATTGATAGTAAAACCTATGCTGTTACCGAGGGTTTAATACCCAATGCCAATGTGTTGATCGATGGCGCTGTGCTACTAAATGATCGTTTTGCAAGGCAAGAGGACTAAGTGAGTCTGTTTACTTCCTTTATGGGGGGCGTGCTTGAAAAGCGCGTCATCGTCATTGTTGCCTCAATTGGTTTATTGGGGCTGGGAATGTTTAGTCTTAGTCAATTGCCAATTCAGCCCTACCCTGGTGTAGCCCCCTTAACAATTCAGGCAATTTCACAATGGCCTGGGCGCAGCACTTCTGAGGTCGAGCAGCAAGTAACCATTCCAGTTGAAAATGCCCTGGCTGGTATTCCAGGTGTGCAAGCTTTTCGTTCAGTTTCCTTATTTGGCTTATCGGTTGTTACCTTAAAGTTTACTGATACCACCGATCCCTTTAAAGCGCGTCAAACGTTTATTGTTAATCTGAGTAACGTGACCTTTCCCGCTGGAGTTTCATCGAGCATTAGTCCAGACTCAGATGCGACTGGTGAAATTATGCGTTATCACGTGCAATCGGAATTTGCTTCACCAACTCGCTTAAAAACCTTACAAAATTATGAGATTTATAAAGAGCTGAAACAAACCCCCGGGGTAGCTGATGTCTCATCTTTTGGTGGCAAGGTGCGGCAATATCAAGTGATTATTACCCCTGAGAGCTTGCAAGCAAAAGGGGTGACCATCACACAAATTATTACTGCTCTAAATAATGCTAATAGCAATGCTGGCGGCGGTTTATTACCAGCAGGAGAGCAGCAGTTCGTGGTGAGGGGTGTTGGTCTCATTAAAAATATAGGCGATATTAAGCAGGTCGTGGTAGCTGTAAATCAGGGTATTCCCATTCGTATTGGTGATGTCGCGACTGTAGAGATTGGTTTTGCTCCGCGTTTAGGTATGTTTCAATACGGAGAAAACGCGGATGCAGTAGAGGGTATTGTATTTTTGCGTCGCGGCGAAAATGCTACTGAAGTATTAGCTCGGGTGCGCGACAAAATAAAAGTCATCAATAAGCATATCTTGCCGCCAGGTATTCAAGTAACACCATTTTATGATCGGCAGGCGCTCCTCGATATTACTATTGGCACCGTTAAGCACACCTTATTTTTTGGCATTTCTTTAGTGCTGGCGGTATTGTTTTTATTCTTAGGTAATTTGCGCGCCGCCGCTGTCGTCGCAGCTGTTATTCCTTTGGCGCTCTGCGTTTCGTTTATCCAAATGCATATTTGGAGCGTGCCAGCCAATTTAATCTCTTTAGGTGCCATCGACTTTGGGGTGATTGTTGACTCAGCAGTCATTTTGACTGAAAACGTGATGCGCCATTTGGAGGAGGGCGGTAAGCGCTTAAATCAAAGCATCATTATTGCCACCAGCGAAGTTCAGCGGGCGATGATTTATTCCACCAGCATCATTATTGTGGCTTATTCCCCCTTATTCTTTATGGGTGGTGTGGAAGGGATTATCTTTAAACCCATGGCCTTCACCATGGGCTTTGCGCTGATTGCCGCAATGATTTTGAGTCTCACCTTTTTGCCTGCAATGATTTCCCTTATTTTTGGGGAAAACTTACATCACAAGCCACCCAGCTTTATTACCCGTTTATTAGCAGGATATAAGCCTTTATTACGGCGCTGGATGGACCGTCCCCGCACCGTAGTAGCGATTGCAGTCTTTATTTTGGGCTTAACGCTATTTAGTATGACCAAGCTTGGTACGGCCTTCTTGCCTACCTTAGAAGAAAATAATATTTGGTTACGAGTAACCTTGCCAAATACGGTTGATTTAGATTATTCAGTCAAAATTGCCAATGAATTACGTGGCATCTTTTTGCAACAAGGTGAAATTGAAAAGGTAGCCGTACAAATTGGTCGTCCAGATGATGGCACTGATTCAACCGGCGTTTTTAACCAAGAGTATGGCCTCTATTTAAAAGCCCCCGATAAAATGCCAGCAGGCTCGAGTAAGAAACAACTGATTGAGAATTTAGAGGTTGAGTTAAATAAAATTCCTGGCATCAATTACAGTTTTTCACAATACATTCAAGATAACGTGAACGAGGCTTTATCTGGCGTAAAGGGTGAAAACTCAGTAAAAATTTATGGCCCTGATTTAGAGGTGCTGGACCTTAAAGCGCGAGAAATCATTGACGAACTCAAAAAAGTTTCTGGGGTAGCCGATGAAGGTATTTTGAAAGAGTTAGGGC
>JBAXGQ010000065.1:0-9419 GCA_037139315.1 Burkholderiaceae bacterium | reverse complement strand
ACCAAGCCTACTAAACCAATCGCAATCATGCCACTCATCACAATATCTGTACGAATATTGGATTGGCCATTAACCATCATGTAACCCACTCCACTCGATGCCACTATTAATTCAGCGCCTACCATCGCCTGCCAACCTGTGCCAGTGGAAATACGTAAACCCGCCACAATTGCGGGAATAGCTGCAGGAAGAAGTACCTGACTCATCAGCCTAACCTTACCCGAGCCCAGCATCTGCGCTGCCTCAAGATATTTTGGGTCTACATAAAGCGCTCCGCGATACGTATTAATTAAGATAGGTGGAAACGCGCCCATAAAAATAATCAGAATCGGCCCACCAATGCCCGTTCCAAACCATAAGGCAGCAAAGGGGATCCATGCAATTGGTGCAACGAAGCGGATGCTTTCAAAAAATGGCGTAATGATACGATCAGCCCATTTAGATAGCGCCATTAATAAGCCCAGCGGAATACCAATCGCTACCGCCAATAAAAAACCATACAAAAACCGCTTAAAGCTAGACACGATATGGGTCAACAGGGTGTAGCCAGAAAAGGGTTCATGAAGTAACTTAATAAAGGTCAGTAAAACCTCATGAGGGGCAGGTAAAAATTGTCGAGGCGTTATGTTGGCCGCTACTACCCCATACCAAAATCCGAAAAAGCAGAGTAAGCCAACGAGGGTATAGAACCACCACTCACTTCTACCTAGGATGTGATTTATTTTCATACGGGCTTCCAAGGCATCGCCCAACGCTCTGCTTTTGCTAAGATAAGCGTCATTAGCCAGCCGCATAGCGCTACAGTAAACATGCCTACTAAGATCATGCCGGGGTAAATATCTTGCGCAGCTTGGTGCAAAATCGAACCGAGACCAAAAGTGGCGCCAATTAATTCTGCTGCAACTAATGTCGTCCATGATGCTTGCAGCGATAAGCGTAGCCCAGTAAAGATCATCGGCAGTGCACCCGGTAATATGACTTCACGGTAATACCTTAATTGCTTAACTCCCAACATTGCTGCAGCTTCACGCTGCGGCACCTCAATTGAGCGAACCCCAGTATAAGTATTGATAACCGCAGGAATAAAGGCAGCGATGAAAATTACCATAATTTTTGCAGCATCGCCAAGACCTAACCAAACAATTGCTAAGGGAATCCAAGCTAATGGGGGTACAGGCCGTAACGTTAAAAAAATCGGATTAACAAATGCTTCGATCCGCCTATTTGCGCCCATCAATATCCCTAATAAAATACCGAGCGACGATGACACGAGAAAGCCTAAAGTAACTAAGAGCACGCTTTGTAATACATGTTGATAAAGCAAGCCATCACCATACCCCTTAAGGGTAATAATTTTTAAAGAATTCCAGGTTTCTGCAGGCGATGGAAAACGAAAAGGCGCAATCAAGCCCGACCAATCAGTCAGGCCATACCAAGCCAATAAGATAACGGCTATAAATAAAACAGAACTCAGTAGCTTTTTATAAATTTGCCAAACCCCTAGATACAGAAAAATTAAAAATAAATGTAAGCGCTTTCATTTTATGCTAAAAACTGCTATAAATTAGGTCTAGTCCTTATAAAGCTACTTAGTATTTTCCCTAATACCACCTAGAGTTGTACTTTCTATTAGCGCCTATCTGGCATGAAAAAACTGACTAAATCAATCACCATTAACCATGTGGCTAAGGCTGCAGGTGTCTCGACTGCCACAATTTCGCGCGCCTTAAATCAGCCCGAGGCTGTGCGCCCAGCCCTACGAGAACGAATCGATAAAACAATTAAAAGACTTGGTTATATACCGAATGCAAGCGCCCGATCTTTAATGTTACGGCGTTCAGGCACGATTGGCATGATCGTACCCACTTTAGATAACGCAATTTTTGCCCAGGGTTTAGCTGCTTTTCAAGATCAATTACTAGAGTCACACTACCAGTTACTAGTAGCGAGCAGCAACTACGACCCAAATATTGAAGCTAACCAAATTAATAATTTATTAGTACGCGGCGTTGAAGGTATTGCCGTCTTCGGCATTAGTCAACAGCTAGAAATACTGCAGCTTTTACAAAATCGGGGGGTGCCCTATATTCATATCGGCGCTTTAAAGGCGCCTATTTCAGGTTTTTGTTCTGGCTTTGATAATCAGCAGGCGATTCAACTCGGGGTGCAACATTTATTGGATTTAGGACATACTAAGTTTGGCATGATAGCGGGAATTACCGCAAATAATGATCGCGCCCGCGATCGCGTAAAAGGCAGCGTAAGTCTTTTAAAGAAAAATAAAATTGGTCTAGCCACTAACTTAATTATTGAATGCCCTTACACCATTGAAGCAGCCCGCAATGCATTAAAGCAACTGCTAGATACCGAGCCAAAGTTGACTGCCATTATTTGTGGTAACGACGTCTTAGCTCTCGGTGCCTTATTGGAGGCAAGCAAACAAGGCATCGTTGTGCCTAAAAAATTATCTATCATAGGCTTTGATGATCTAGAGCTTTCCCGTCATCTAATGCCCAGCCTAACGAGCATGCATGTGAACGCAAATTCAATGTGGCGAGAAGCGGCAAATCACTTGGTTGCGCAAATTAATGGCGATAATACCCTGCCCAAAGAAATTAAAACACCGGTTAACTTAGTCATTCGTGAATCGACTGGCAAAAGCCCAAAAAGCTAAAAAAATTAATGGTTTTCTTTGGCGTGATTAATCGAGTATTTGGGAATTTCAATAACTAAATCTTTTTGCGCCACAATGGCCTGACAAGATAAGCGCGATTGGCTAGTTAAACCCCAAGCCCGATCGAGCATATCGTCTTCATTGTCATCGGGAGAATTTAAGCTATCAAGCCCTTCGCGCACAATCACATGGCAAGTTGTGCAAGCGCACACCATATCGCAAGCATGCTCAATTTCCACGCCATTTTCTAATAGTGCTTCACAAATACTTGTACCTGGAACAGTTTCGATTACCGTACCAGCAGGACAATATTCACTATGCGGTAAAACCACAATTTGCGTCATACCAACCTTTTAAATTTCAGCAACATTTTTACCTTTAAGTGCTTTCTGAATACTCGCATTCATGCGCTTTTCTGCAAAGTCATCACTCGCCTTTGCTGCCCGATCAATGGCTTTGCGCAAAAGATCACTATCGAGCTCTTTACTCGTAGTCGTTTTTAAGAGCTGCAATTCAGCTTCTAGGGTGGTACGTTCATCCAGTGACAATAAATTGCCATCACTAGAGAGTGCCGCATCGATTGCCTCAAATAAGCGTTGCGCGCTCACCTGCTCTTCACGCAAAGCACGGGCTTGAACGTCAATTTTGGCCGAGGAAAAGCCATCTTGTAGCATCCGTGTAATTTCAGCGTCTGTCAGTCCATAGGAAGGCTTGATATCAATTGCCGCATGCGCGCCGGAACCCTGCTCGACCGCCGTTACCGATAACAAGCCATCAGCATCAACTTGAAAAGTAACCCGAATGCGGGCTGCGCCCGCTACCATCGGTGGAATACCCCGCAATTCAAAACGGCCTAAGGAGCGGCAATCTTGCACCAAATCACGTTCACCCTGCACGATGTGCAACGATAAAGCAGTTTGTCCATCTTTAAAGGTAGTGAAATCCTGGGCACGGGCAACTGGAATGGGTGTATTGCGGGGAATAATTTTCTCCACTAAACTCCCCATCGTCTCAATACCCAAAGAAAGGGGAATGACATCTAGCAATAGCCACTCATTATTTTTAGTTTGATTGCCAGCTAATAAATCTGCCTGCATCGCAGCACCTAGCGCCACTACTTGATCTGGATTTAAATTATTTAATGGCGTAGTACCGAATAACTCACCTACTGCGCGTTGTACATTAGGCATCCTAGTTGAACCACCTACCATGACCACACCTTTGACTTCATCTGCTTTTAAGCCCGCATCACGCAATGCTTTGCGCACTGCAACTAGAGTTTTACTCACTAAATTTTGGGTCATTTCAAAAAATTGCGCTTGGCTTACTCCGACATTCACTACAGTGCCATCACTTAAATTCAAATGCACTCGGGTTAACGCAGCATGACTCAAATGTTCTTTAGCTGATTTACAGGCCAATAAAAGGGCCCGCTGATCATGTAAAGATAAGGGTGGTAATTTAGCCTGTTCAATAACCCAACAAAATAAACGCTGATCAAAATCATCACCGCCTAAAGCAGTATCGCCACCAGTCGATAACACCTCGAATACCCCTTTGCTCATGCGCAAAATAGAGATATCAAAAGTGCCACCGCCTAAATCATAGACTGCATAAACACCTTCAGCGGCGTTATCTAAACCATAAGCAATGGCAGCGGCCGTAGGCTCATTCAGTAATCGCAATACTTCAAGACCCGCCAGCTTTGCTGCGTCCTTAGTCGCTTGGCGTTGCGCATCATCAAAATAAGCAGGTACCGTAATAACGGCACCAACAATTGGCTCGGCAACAGAATCTTCTGCTAATTGTCGTAACCTGGCCAAAATTTCAGCAGATACTTCAATCGGACTTTTATCGCCTGCAACTGTTCTGAGTTTGAGCATGCCAGGCTGGTCAACAAAGTCGTAAGGCGCATTTTCTAATTGCGCGACATCCCCTAGTCCCCGACCCATATAACGCTTAACTGAAACTACGGTGTTTTTAGGATCAGCAATTAAGTGCTCCAAGGCCTCAAAACCGGCTTGCGTTTGGCCATTTGGTAAATAACGTACGACCGAAGGCAATAATTCGCGCCCCTGGGCATCAACTAAAATTTGTGGCAGGGCATTGCGCACCAAAGCAACTAGGGAATTTGTTGTACCCAAATCAATTCCAATTGCAATGCGCCGCTGATGCGGGGCTAGCGACATCCCAGGTTCAGCGATTTGTAAAAGTGCCATAAATAATTGTCAGTATTCTTAATTAAAGCTGGAGTTGCTCATGCTAAATCGGCAGTGACATCGTCGAGCTCGGTAGCAAATTTATCGATAAACAATAAACCACGTAAAAGCTCTGCAGCACGAATATAGTTTCCAGCCCGATCAATCGCCTCGATAAGCTCAGTAATAGTAGCTTGATAAGAGACATTTACTTCTGCACTTAAATCAGCCAAAGCATTTAAGTCATCTTCATGCTCTTCTAATTTTTCTCGCCACGCAATTTGTTGCAATAAAAATGCTGCTGGCATGGCTGTATTCGTTTCTAATTGTGCATCTACGCCATGTAATTCGCATAAGTAAAGGCCGCGTTTAATTGGATTTTTTAAAGTTTGATATGCCGTATTGGCTAAGGTAGCCATCTGCATTGCTACGCGTTGCTCGCTATCTGTTCCACGAGCATGACGATCTGGATGAACTTCTTTTTGTATCGCCAAATAGGCTTGATCAAGCTCAGCCAAATTCACTTGGAATTGCGGAGTCAAACCAAAAAACTGGAAGTAATTATCAGACGCGGAAAGATTCGCCACAACCACACTCGTCTTTCACGTTTGGATTTTGGAACTTAAACCCCTCGTTCAAACCCTCACGCACAAAATCAAGCTGGGTACCATCGATATAAGCCAAACTCTTTGGATCTACAAACACCTTAACGCCATTTGATTCAAACATTTGATCTTCAGGCGCCGCCTCATCTACATATTCGAGCTCATAAGCCAAGCCCGAACAACCGGTAGTACGCACACCTAAACGCAAGCCACAGCCTTTGCCACGTTTTTCAATGTTGTGAACTACGTGGGCTGCTGCTTTTTCAGTGAGAGTGATCGCCATTTGCTTTTACCTAATTTATGCCGGGTGTTTATCTTTGTAATCTTTAACAGCGGCTTTAATTGCATCTTCAGCCAAAATCGAGCAATGAATTTTAACGGGTGGCAAAGCCAATTCTTCAGCGATTAAGGAATTTTTAATTTCCAGTGCTTGATCTAAAGTCTTCCCTTTGACCCATTCGGTCACCAAAGATGAAGAGGCGATGGCAGAGCCACAGCCATAAGTCTTAAATTTTGCATCTTCAATAATGCCCTGCTCGTTCACCCGAATTTGTAACTTCATCACATCTCCACAGGCTGGTGCACCCACCATACCCGTGCCGACTTGATCGTCGCCCTTAGTAAATGAGCCTACATTGCGTGGATTTTCATAATGATCGATTACTTTGTCGCTATATGCCATGTTATTTCCTTAATTAGTGAGCAGCCCACTGAATAGTACTGATATCAATTCCGTCTTTAAACATTTCCCATAAAGGCGAAAGCTCACGTAAACGGGCAATTTTTTCTTTCACCAATTGAATCGTGAAATCAACTTCCTCTTCGGTGGTAAAGCGGCCAATCGTAAAGCGAATTGAACTGTGCGCTAATTCATCATTACGCCCTAAGGCACGCAATACATACGATGGCTCAAGTGAGGCTGAAGTACAAGCCGAGCCTGAAGAGATGGCAATATCTTTTAAGGCCATCAACATCGATTCACCTTCGACATAATTAAAACTAATATTTAAATTATGAGCCACGCGCTGGTCCATGTCGCCATTCACATAGACTTCCTCGATATCTTTCAATCCGGCCAATAAACGATCACGCAAAGCCCGAATCCGTTTATTTTCTTCAATCATTTCAATGCGCGCAATTCGAAATGCTTCGCCCATGCCAACAATTTGATGAACCGGTAAAGTGCCTGAGCGCATGCCCCGCTCATGACCGCCGCCATGAATTTGCGCCTCAATCCGTACCCGCGGCTTACGCCGCACAAACAAAGCACCCATTCCCTTGGGTCCATACGTTTTATGCGCTGAGAAGCTCATTAAATCGACTTTTAATTTCTCTAGATCAATCTCGACTTTACCGGTTGCCTGGGCCGCATCAACATGCAGAATAATTCCGCGTGAACGCGTTAAGTCACCAATGCGGGGAATATCTTGTACAACGCCAATTTCATTATTCACAAACATCACCGAAACTAAAATCGTATCCGGACGCATGGCTGCTTCTAATTGGGCAAAATCAATTAAACCATTTGGCAAAACATCTAAATAGGTAACATCAAAGCCTTCGCGCTCAAGGTCGCGACAGGTATCTAAGGTAGCCTTATGTTCCGTTTTCACCGTAATGATATGCTTCCCTTTTTCTTGATAGAAATGGGCTGCACCTTTTAAGGCTAAGTTAATACTTTCAGTCGCGCCACTCGTCCAAACAATTTCACGCGGATCAGCATGCACCAACTTAGCCACCTCAGCACGCGCCTCTTCAACCGCCTCTTCTGCCGCCCAACCAAATGCATGGCTACGCGACGCTGCATTCCCAAATTGCTCACGCAAATAGGGCAACATCTTATCGACCACGCGAGGGTCAATTGGCGTTGTAGCTGAGTAATCCATATAGACCGGGAAGTGCTTTGGACTAAACAGGGAAACAGGTTGCAAAACTCGACTTTCAGGGGCATTCATGGCGTTTATATGTTCTAAAAATAGTATTCGTTAGATAAATTCAATGCTAGTTAGAGGATGATTAATTTTGTCCTGCTAAATTAAAAACTGAATTCACAATATGTCGCTTGGGGGCAACTTCAGGTTTCTGTGTTTTTGCAGGAGCCAACTTACTTGGCTTTGCTTCGTTCACCTTAATTTTCTTATCGCGCAAATCGTGCAGGACAACTCCACGACCTTCTTGTTGCTGCATAAGATCACGCAAACTAACTGAATTTAGGTACTCAACCATTTTGGCATTCAGATTAGTCCAGAGATCGTGCGTCATGCAACGACCCAGATGATCTTCTTCGTTATGGCAGTTGCCTTTGCCGCCGCATTGAGTCGCATCAAGGGGCTCATCAACCGCGACAATAATATCGGCAACACTAATTTGCTCGGCCTTTAGCGCCAAGGTATAGCCGCCACCTGGCCCGCGGGTGCTTTCCACGATGTTAAAACGACGTAATTTGCCGAATAACTGTTCAAGATAAGAGAGTGAAATTTTCTGTCGTTGACTGATACCAGCCAAAGTTACAGGGCCATGCGCTTCACGCAAAGCCAAATCAATCATTGCTGTTACTGCAAAACGACCTTTAGTTGTAAGTCTCATAAATCACCTATGTTGTGGGTTGCTATGGACAGCTCATAGTCGAATAGCTTATATCCGACTAATCTACTCAAGTTTATCAGATACCCGACTAAATTGCTCAAGCTTTACCTTCTTTTTCGAA
The DNA here is from genome assembly GCA_037139315.1 of Burkholderiaceae bacterium. Classification (GTDB taxonomy): domain Bacteria; phylum Pseudomonadota; class Gammaproteobacteria; order Burkholderiales; family Burkholderiaceae; genus Polynucleobacter. The sequence continues at coordinate 1,235 of JBAXGQ010000065.1, read as the reverse complement.
GGGTTATTTAACCCATCGCCATTGTACTAAGTAGGGCTGGAGATCTAAAGCCTATCATTAGAAAGGGCACCAAAGGCCATTTCTTTGACTTTAGTTAAGCGGTCGCGGGTTGCAGCGGCCTTCTCAAATTCGAGATTTTTTGCTTCAGCATTCATCTGCTTCTCTAAGTTCTTGATTTCTAAGGATAATTGCTTTTCACTTAAGCTCTCATAGCGGGCCCGTTCTTCGGCTACCAAAAACTCGCTGCGCTTTTCGCTGACGTCATAAACCCCGTCAATGATGTCTTTAATACGCTTACTCACGCCCTTGGGCTCAATGCCATGCAGGGTATTAAAAGCCACCTGCTTTTCACGGCGCCGATTGGTTTCGCCGATGGCGCGCCGCATGGAGTCGGTCATTTTGTCGGCGTACAAAATCGCTTTGCCGCGAATATTGCGCGCCGCCCGACCAATGGTCTGTATCAGGCTACGCTCGGAACGCAAAAAACCTTCTTTGTCAGCATCCAAAATCGCGACCAAAGAGACCTCGGGGATATCTAGGCCTTCACGCAATAAGTTAATACCGACCAACACATCAAAAGCGCCTAAACGTAAATCGCGGATGATTTCCACTCGCTCGACCGTATCAATATCCGAATGTACATAACGTACCTTTACCCCGTTATCCGCTAGATAGTCGGTTAACTGTTCTGCCATTCGCTTGGTTAATACCGTTACTAAAACCCGCTCATTGACTTTCACGCGCGCCGAAATTTGCATTAATAAATCATCTACTTGGGTACTAGCAGGTAAGACTTCAATTTCGGGGTCAACTAAGCCGGTTGGCCGAGCAACTTGCTCAACGACTTGTCCTGTTTTGCCTTTTTCATAATCGGCTGGTGTCGCCGAAACAAAAATGGCTTGACGCATTTTGGTTTCAAACTCAGGAAATTTAAGCGGGCGGTTATCCAGCGCCGAAGGCAGACGAAAGCCAAACTCAACTAAAGTTTGTTTGCGCGAGCGGTCACCGTTATACATGCCATTGAATTGACCAATAAGCACATGACTTTCATCCAAAAACATGAGTGCATCGGGCGGCAAATAATCTACCAAAGTAGGTGGAGCTTCACCAGGAGCGGCCCCAGAAAGGTGACGGGAATAATTTTCAATGCCCTTACAAAAACCCAGCTCGCTGAGCATTTCCAAATCAAAGCGGGTACGTTGCTCTAATCTTTGGGTCTCAACTAATTTACCGGC
>JBAXGQ010000064.1:0-9456 GCA_037139315.1 Burkholderiaceae bacterium | reverse complement strand
ATAGTAATAACTTGTGTACGACGATTCATGCGAATGAGGTTTACCTTATGCGAGTTGAAGGCGGTCCACTATTTGACCCTGAATGAGGTGAGTTTGAATAATTTCTTCAATATCATTGGTATCGATAACGGTATACCAGACACCTGCCGGATAGATAACCAACACAGGTCCCTCATCACATCGATCAAGGCATCCTGCTTTATTTACGCGCACCTGCCCTGCACCAGCAAGACCTAATTCTTTGATTCGCCTTTTAGCAAAGTCAAATAAACTTTGAGCACCATGTTGAGCACAGCAATTTTCGCCATTACTACGTTCATTTAAACAAAAGAAAAGATGGTGTTGAAAATACATAGAAAATTATATCGCTATCTGAAGTTAGTTATTTCTGGAAAATAGACCTATTACTAAGGTTTAGCCACAATAAAGCAAAGGGCAACCAGAGCCATGAAACCCATTGCATTAGATCATTAAAATGCAGCAAGCGTCCTTGATGCCAGGCTCTTAAAGTTAAAACGAAATACGGATTATGTGGCAACCAATTTACCGCAAAAATAACGAGTAGCAAACATGCCAGCGCCATCGAATAGCGGATTTTTTTCGATAATCGTAGGCCGAACTTTAACCCTACCGCGCCAATAATCATTCCCCAGACTGAGCCTGCGGTGAGCCATGAAAAACCAAACTCAAACCCAAACTGCAAAGCGGTAAATATTGTTTTAATTACCACTGAAATTAATAGCAGGATATTCAATAAACGCCAAAGAGGCGCTTTCTGATTGATGCCTAATGAAAACAAAAGACCTGTTCCTAACCAACAAATGGCCGTAATCAACATCTCTTGTAAGGCAGGATTGAGTACCAAGAGCCCCCAATCGGTGCCAATAAAAGCCTTATTACTCCAGGCGCCCATTCCCAACCATGAGCTTTGCGGATAAATTTGGGCCCAGGGAAATAGTAAAAATAAAACACAGAGGGCCCAATTCACGCCAAACCATCGATCAAACTGGCGTCTGAGAATGCTGCCTGAGAGCCATCTCGGGCCCAAGGGTATCGCTAAAAGGGCGCCAATCAGCCCACCAGATATATTGGCCCACCAATCGGTTTTACTGGGAATGCGGGTTGGCAGCCAAATTTGCATGGTTTCAACACTACTCGCCAAGATGGCCGAGAAACCAACTGCAAGGGCCAGTGCCGTTATACCTCGCCAGCGCGGAAATACGGCAAAGACGATTAAAAATCCGAGCGGAATGTAGGCTAATACATTGGCAATTAAATCGAATACGGGAATCGACCGTGGCATCGGCGCATCCCACCAGGCGTCTGCAGTTACGCCATTCTGAAAATCAAAGTCGAAGGGATTGATGCTGGCATAGATGACTAAAAGTCCATAAATAATGGCAAAGGCCCGCGCCAATGGCATTGCTATTAATGGCCACGCTAGCTTTCGTGGTACACGTCCTGACGATTTCATCTCCCCATTCTAGGTCAGACCTTTCTACAATAGCAAAATGAACTGGAATTGCATCTTAGAGCGGGTTGCCCATACCGCCTCCACCAATGACGATCTGCTGAGCCGTTGGCGAGCTGGCGAGTTGATCGACCCGATTGCCAGAATGGCCAGTGTACAAACTGCCGGCAAAGGTCGAGCCGGAAGAAATTGGCAAACCCATTTAGACGACTCCCTCTGTTTTTCTGTGGCCTATCCCTTTCAATGTTCACCTGCAGAATTAAGCGGCCTAAGCTTGGCGGTTGGCATTGGCGTTATCAACGGTATTAGTTCCGCACTCAATCTACCCTTAAGTAAGCTTTATGAAATGGGTTTGCGGCTAAAGTGGCCAAACGATATTTTATTGGGCGAAAGAAAACTTGGCGGCATTTTGATTGAGGGAGGACAAGCTCAGCCCGATCAGCCAACCTGGATGGTGATTGGTATTGGTCTGAATGCGGTAAAAACTTCTGCCCTAGAAAGCGCTGTCGGCAATGTCATTGCGGGACTCGGAGAGTTACTAATCAAGCCAGCCACACTGCCTGCGCTCGATATTATTTGGCTCAAAATTCTCGACCAATTAGGGCAGGTATTACACGAATTCGAAGCGCATGGTTTTACTGCTTTCCAAAAAATTTGGCTGGAATGGGACGCCTACGCTAATCAAGCTGTCGTCATCACTAGCCCTGGCATGAGCCCCCAATCAGGGACTGCCTTGGGAGTCAATACCGTGGGCGCCCTCATACTGGAGCAAGGCTCGCAGCAAAATTTTATTCATGTAGGTGATGTTTCTTTACGGAGCCAGAAGTGAGTTTCTTACTCTTATTTGATCTGGGTAATACCCGTCTTAAATGGGCGGCTGTTGAGCAAGATGACCTGCCTAGTGAACGCGATAAAAAAGTGTGGGCGTTTAGTGGCACGATAGATACCAAACTTTTACTCTCGCCTGAGCATTGTCAAGAGCTCGCTCAATATATTTTGCAGACTGTCCCCCAACCCATATCGATTGCGATCTGCAGCGTGGCATCTTCTCAAGCAAAAAATAATTTAAAAAATTTATTGGCTGCATGGTCAGCGACGCCATGGATCAATTTACAAGGCGATAGTCCTTTCGCTGGCTTACGCACGCAGTATGCAAACCCATTATCTTTGGGTGCTGATCGCTGGGCTGCACTGATTGGGGCGCGGGCCCTCTTTGGGGGAAATGCTTTGGTAGTGAGTACGGGAACCGCGAGCACCATTGATTTATTAGGTAGCAATGGGATACATTACGGTGGCTGGATTTTGCCCGGTTTTACCTTAATGGCGAATAGCTTGGTCGATGGCACAGCGCAACTACAAGCCCCAAAAGCGTTAAGCGCAAGTCGCGAGTTTGCCTTAAGTAGTGAAGCGGCTATTCAGAATGGTTGTCTAGCAGCCCAAATTGGGGCCCTCCATGAAGCCATTGATTTAGCTGCGGAATTGCATCACCCGATTGAGCGTATTTTTATCGATGGCGGTAATGCAGACTTATTAGTCGCGGCAATTCACGCTCATCCCGGCTTAAAAAATAGCCCACTTGAGATAGTCGACCGTTTAGCCCTTAGGGGCTTATGGGCTTTCGTACAACAAAATACTTAGGGTTTTTGACGAATTCGGCCGAGTAAATTCGTAGTTGAACGTTCGAACAAGAAGGGAATTGAAACTGGCTTACCACCCCAGGTTTTCACTAAACGCGCTTCTTCTAAGGACTCGATGTCATAATCACCCCCTTTGACATAGATATCGGGACGAATTTGGGCAATTAAATGTACTGGGGTAGCTTCGCTAAATAACACCACCAAATCAACGCTAGCTAATGCTGCGAGTAAAGCCTGGCGATCACTCTCCTGATTAATTGGCCTATCGCTCCCCTTACCCAAAAGCCTGACCGAATCATCTGCATTCACGCCGACCACTAAACTAGCCCCTAAGTAGCGAGCCTGGGCCAAATAACTAGCATGACCCCGGTGCAAAATATCGAAGACGCCATTGGTGAAAACTAAGGGGCGCGGCAGCTTCGATACGGCCAGAAGTAGGTCTTTTGGCTGAACAACTTTAGTCTCAAAAGCAGGCAAAGGTAAGGTCATACCAGCATATTAAGCTGGAATGTCTTAGACTTGCACTTTGCCATTCGCGCCCCAACCGTTTTTGTGTTTTTACCATGAGGTTAATAAGCATGATGAAGTTCAAATCGCTGGCTTTTTTGTGCCTCCTTTTAGGCGGTCCTTTTGCGCTGGCTCAGGCCGCGCCTAGCCAGTGCAGCCCCCTGCTTTCGCATACTTTTCCGCGCCTGCAAGATGAGGCGCCACAAAACTTATGTCAATATCAGGGCAAGGTTATTTTGGTTGTTAATACTGCAAGTTTTTGTGGTTTTACAAGCCAATATGAAGGCCTAGAAAAATTGTATGCCACCTTTAAAGATCAGGGCTTAGTGGTACTAGGCTTTCCGTCAAATGATTTTGGTCAACAAGAGCCCGGTAGTAATAAAGAAATCGCTGATTTTTGCAAAAATACCTATGACGTGAAATTTCCCATGTTTGCTAAAACTGCAGTTACCGGAAAAAACATAAATCCGCTCTTCAAAATGCTTGTAGCGCAAACAGGGACGACGCCGAAATGGAATTTTTATAAATATGTGATTGATCGTAATGGGAAAGTAGTTGATTCTTTTAACAGCATGACCAAGCCCGATAGCAAATCAATTACTAGTGAAGTAGAAAAACTGCTTAAAGAAAAAGTACTGTAATTTCAATGACAATAAAAAAACGGGTCGCTATTGTCGGTGCTGGTATAGCCGGCCTAGGCTGTGCTTATGCCTTACGTCAATCAGCCTTATTAGAGCTAACGGTATTTGAAGGTGGTGATCACCTTGGTGGTCATAGTAATACCCTGGATATCGAGATTAAAACGCCTGTCGGGAAAATTCGTCACGGCATTGATACCGGATTTTTAGTCTTTAATCGTCAAACCTATCCACGTTTATTACGCTTGTTTGAAGAGTTGGCAGTGCCCATTGCAGCCTCTGAAATGTCTTTTTCAGTTACGCTTGAAACACCTACAAAAACATCGCCTGACGGCAATCAGAGTCGAGCACTAGAGTGGGCTGGCACCAATCTCAACGCCTTTTTTGGCCAACGCAAAAATATTTTTAAGCCTGCTTTCTGGTTAATGGCGTATGACATTATGCGTTTTAATCGTTTGGCGACTGCCCTGGCTTTAAAGCAAAAGCATGAGCCCCATACCAACTCTGGCAGAGAAGAAAGTATTGCGGTTTTTTTAAAGCGCCATCGCTTTAGTGCCCATTTTCGTCAATGGTATTTCTTGCCAATGATTGGTGCAATTTGGTCCTGCCCAGTTGAGCAGATGCTAGCATTCCCCATACTAGCAATGGCCCGTTTTTGTCATAATCATGGCTTATTAAAAATTCAAGGGCGCCCCCAGTGGCTTACTGTTCAAGGCGGCTCACGTGAATATGTGCAGCGCTTAGTTAGCGCACTGCAATTGCACTCAGTAGCCATTACAAGGGAAAAGGTATTGTGCGTAACGGTGAATGAAGACACGAATACGAGTGGGAAAATTGCCATTCAAACTGCACTAGGCATACAGTACTTTGATGAAGTGGTAATGGCCTGTCATAGTGATGAAAGTTTGCACTTGGTACAGGGTAATAGTGCTGCTGAGAAAGCAGTCCTCGCGAAGATTCCCTACCAACAGAACCGCGCTATTCTTCATACTGACAGCTCTTTTTTGCCCACCGAAAAACGCTGCTGGGCATCGTGGAATTACATCGCAGAAGTTGCTCAATCGGCAAATCAAGCGGCAGCTGTTAGCGTCAATTATTTAATTAACAAACTCCAACCATTGCCCGCAGAACTCGAGCAAATACCAATTCTGGTGAGCTTAAATCCGCTCCGGGAACCTAAACCGGAAACGATTCATGCAGTCGTTCACTATGCTCACCCTATTTTCGATGCTAGCGCTATTCAAGCGCAATATGATCTAGCCTTGATGCAGGGTAAATCATCAGTCTGGTATTGCGGCGCTTGGACAGGCTACGGCTTTCATGAAGATGGTTTACGTTCTGGTGAGTTAGTAGCAGCGGATTTACTTGAGCGTCTTCATTCGCTTACCTTACCTGCGCAATTTCAGCGCACTGTTTAAGCGATTCGGTCAGATGAAAGAAGCTCAACTCACTTTCGGCGTAGTGAAACACACGCGTTTTCGACCTAAACATAATTCATTTGGCTACCGTGTTTTTACCCTCAAAATTCCCCTGCGCTTACGTCAAGCTGACACTAGGCTATTAAGCCGCCATGGCTTAGGTGACAATCAATTTCGCTTGATTTCTTTTTATGATAAAGATCATGGTCAAGGTGAAGTAAATTCCCTGGCCTGGATAGAAGCGCTCTTAACTCAATATCAAATTGATGGCGTTGATGGTGAAATTTGGCTACAAACTTTTCCGCGGGTATTGGGTTATACCTTTAATCCAGTCAGCTTTTGGATTTGTACCCGTTCTAATGGCGCAGTACGGGCAATTGTGGCCGAAGTCAATAATACCTTTGGTGAGCGTCACTGTTATTTGCTAGCTAAAGATTCAGGAGAGTCAATTCGCTCTGGTGAGACTTTAGCGAGCCGCAAAGTTTTTCATGTGTCACCATTTTGCGAAGTACAGGGTGATTATCATTTCCGCTTTCTATTTTCTGAAGATAGCCAGGCAAAAAATCGCACCCTTTATCGCATTGAGTTACTTGAGGACAACCAACCTCTCATCAATACTAGTATTAGCGGTACTGAACGACCCTTAAATCGGCGCAATTTATACTTGGCAATCTTGAGTTATCCTTTAATGAGTATCGGAGTGATTGTCCGCATTCATTGGCAAGCGATTAAACTGTGGCTTAAAGGCGTACCCTTTCACTCAAAACCCCAACCACCTGAATTTGAAGTAACCCGATGAATCGACCTGGACAGCCTTTACTAGCAAAGCTAAATTTCTCGAAAGCAGCAACTGATACTGCTGGCTATCGCAATATTCCACTAGCTGCTAAAACCATCTTAAAAATGCTTGGGCATTTAAGCGCTGGCCATCTCTCCATTGGACTACCAAATGGTGAAATTCAATATTTTGGGAATCCAACTGCTCCTCTCCATGCTGAAATTCATGTGCTTGATTGGAGTCTATTTAGAGATGTCCTGCGGCATGGGGATATCGGGTTTGCTGAAAGCTATATTCGCGGTAAATGGGAGACCCCCAACCTTAAGCTACTCCTTGAATTGGCAATACGTAATCGGACTATTTTAGAAAAAGCCATTTATGGCAGTTGGGCCGGATCGCTAGCCTACCGACTCAAACATTGGCTAAGACGAAACTCGAAAGCCGGTAGCCGCAAAAATATCCATGCCCATTATGACTTGGGCAATGATTTTTACAGCCTCTGGCTAGATGAAACAATGTCCTATTCGAGTGGATTTTTTGCATCTTCTGACCAATCATCGTTAGCTCAAGCACAAAATGCAAAATATCAGCACATCCTTAATTCACTCGAATGCAAAGCGGGTGATAGCGTACTTGAAATTGGTTGTGGCTGGGGCGGTTTTATGGAGGTCGCTACCCGTGCGGGTCTGAACCTCACTGGGCTTACTCTTTCAAGCGAACAAGCGAAGTTTGCGCTTGAGCGCATTGCGAAGCTTACTCATGCCCCAACACTCAACGCTAATCAAACGCGTCATCACCCTATTACTCACAGTGTGCGCTTACAAGATTATCGCGATTGCCATGACCAGTTTGATGGCATTGCTTCTATTGAGATGTTTGAAGCGGTTGGCGAAAGTCATTGGCCCGAGTATTTTCAAAGCATTGCAGCCTGCCTAAAACCCAATGGGAAGGCCTGTGTACAAACTATTGTGATTGCTGTTGAATTATTTGAGCGCTATCGTAATAGCACTGACTTCATTCAGCAATACGTTTTCCCCGGCGGTATGTTGCCATCCCGCGACGCTTTTATCATCCAAGCAAACCTGGCGGGATTACAAATTGATAGCGAACTTTCTTTTGGCAAAGATTACGCAAAAACATTAGAGATCTGGTTTGAGCAATTTAACGCTAAATTACCCGAGGTAAGGCAACTCGGCTTTGATGAGGCCTTTATTCGCTTATGGAATTTTTACTTAATGTATTGTGCTGCTGGCTTTTCAGAGCAAAACATTGATGTTGTGCAATTTACTTTAAGCCACCGGCCAACTAAAAAATATTTGCAATGAGTATGCAGCAACCCGGCGTTTCTCAATATTTAGGCCTGCGTGTCTGGGTGATTGGCGCTACCAGCGGGATTGGTGAGGCATGCGCAAAAGCGCTCATTACGGCAGGGGCAAAAGTTGCCTTATCGGGGCGACGATTAGAGCGCCTAGAGGCCCTTTGTGCCTTGGGCGAAGATCATCAATGTTTGAGCTTACCCTTAGACGTAACGGTAGCAAGCCAAATTGATCTCGCCTACCAAACCATTACTCATGATTGGCAAGGGCTGGATTTATTGCTATTTGTTTCGGGAATTTATATTCCGCTACGTGCCGATAATTTTGCGCTTGCAGCAGCAGAACAAACGATCGATGCGAATGTACTTGGCCCCATGCGCGCTGTTGCGGCAGTGCTCCCAGATATGCTTAAACAACATTCTGGACATATTGCCATTGTAGGTAGTGTTGCCGGCTATAGCGGCTTACCTAAGGCGCTTGCTTATGGCCCAAGTAAAGCCGCAATGATTAATTTTTGTGAAATTTTATTCTATGATTTACAGCCCCGCGGATTAAGTGTCCACATGATTTCTCCGGGTTTTGTAGCAACTCCAGCAACCGCCCAAAATGATTTTGTGATGCCCGCGCTCATCAGCCCAGAAAAAGCAGCGCAAGAAATCTTAGCTGGCATACAAGCAGGTGAATTTGATATTCACTTTCCTAAGCGTTTTTCACGATTTTTAAAATTCTTACGCATCCTGCCATATCCAATTTACTTTTGGATTTTGCGTAACTTTGTCAAAATTTAACGTCGTCCATACGCAAGCTTTACTTGTACTTTTCTTTACGAACCTTGTCGACTAAATAGTCCATCGTTTGAATCGCTTTAGCTTTAGTACCCGCGATCGATGGTGAAGTGACATAGCGTCCCTGAATAATGACCGTTGGTACGCCTTCAATTCGATAGGTGGTCGATTGTTGATTCGCGTTACGCGCTTTTGATACGGTGGCAAATGAGCGAAAAGTGGTAAGAAAAGTATTGCGATCAAGCCCTTGGCTCACTGCCCAATCGGCAATATCGTTTTCTGTTAATAGCCGTTTATTTTCTTTGTGAATTGCTGTCATCACCTTGTTATTTAAGGCGTCCCCTTTGCCCATTGCTTCGAGGGTAAAAAATAATTGGCTATGCACTAAAAGATCATCTCTAAATGCGACTGGTATACGCTTTAATACGACATCTTTACCTTGGCGACTAGCCCAAGCACCAAGCTCAGGCTCAAACTCAAAGCAATGGGGACATCCGTACCAAAAAAATTCAATTACCTCAACTTTATTTTTGTTTTCGACTGGTTGGGGCGCGGGTGAAATTCGGTAATCAATGCCTTCTTGAATTTTTTGATTACCTATAGTTTGCGCAGTAATTTGCCCCAAGGGTAAAAAACCAAAGACAGCCGTTAAACTAAGAACGCAAAGTTGACGAAAAAAAGATAAGGATGTAATCATGATTTATTTGCTCGAATAATAGTGGGTTTAATACCAAGCCCGCTTAATTTATTGGTAATGGGTTTGGTCTCTTCTGCAGTGGGGAAGGGGCCAATGCGAACTCGCCAGACAACATTACCATCCACTGTTGCCTCACTCATTTGCGCTTGAATTCCCTGCATCGCCAAGTTTGCCTTTTGGGCATCGGCCTCTGCTTGTTTGCTATAAGC
>JBAXGQ010000063.1:0-9635 GCA_037139315.1 Burkholderiaceae bacterium | reverse complement strand
AATAAGCCACCCAATAGCACGGCTGCTGTTGGCGAGCCTGGGATGCCCAAGGAAAGCATGGGCAACAAGGCTGCAGTACCAGCTGCATGGGCCGCTGTTTCAGGAGCAATAATGCCTTCCATCTCGCCCTTACCAAAGTTTTCGCCCCGCTTAGAAACCCGTTTCGCCACTCCATAGGACATAAATGAAGCGGGGGTCGCGCCACCGGGAGTGATACCCATCCAGCAACCAATTAAACAACTACGCAAGGAAGTGGCCCAATATTTGGGTAACTGCTTCCAAGTCTCCCAAACAATTTGACTCCGAATTTTGGCGGTTGCCCCGGAGAATGAAAGCCCTTCTTCCATCGACAAAAGAATCTCGCCAATACCGAATAAACCAATCACCGCAATTAAGAAATCAAAACCGCGCATTAATTCAGGATTACCAAAAGTTAAGCGTAATTGACCTGTAACCGTATCCATTCCAACAGTAGCTAAGGCAAAACCCAGCATCATGGCAGAAATAACTTTGAACGGCGAACCTTTATTCATCCCCACAAAACTACAGAAGGTTAAAAAATAGACTGCAAAAAATTCAGGCGGCCCAAATTGCAAAGCAAACTTTGCGACCAATGGCGCCAAGAAAGTAATCATCACAATGGCAAAAAATGCGCCCACAAAAGAAGAAGTAAAGGCGGTAGTTAAGGCAGCGCCAGCTTTGCCATTGCGTGCCATGGGGTAACCGTCAAAGGTCGTTGCCACCGACCAAGGTTCTCCAGGAATATTAAATAAGATCGAAGTAATCGCCCCACCAAACAAGGCACCCCAATAAATACAAGAGAGCATGATGATCGCGGAAGTAGGCGGCATCGTAAATGTGAGGGGCAATAAAATCGCAATACCGTTAGCGCCTCCCAAACCTGGCAACACCCCAATAATGACGCCCAATGTTACACCGACCAACATCAGCAATAAATTAAACGGCGTCATTGCAACCGCAAAACCCTGAAACAGTAAATTAATTTCTTCCAACGTAAACTCCTAACGATGCGGTGTAGTGTGCTCTATGCGAATTTTTATTGCATACCAAATAAAGCTAGGGGGTTAAACCACGAGCCATGCGGTAGTGGTACCTGAAACCAGATTTCAAATAAAACATATAAAGCCACACTCACACCCACACCAACGGCAATAGCCTTCCAGTAAGCGTACTTACCTAGCCAAACCATAAATACGGCAATGTAAATTGCAGCTGAGACATAAATGCCAATGAGCTGCACGCCCAAGACAAAAACAAGGGCCGGCAAAAAAACCGCCATTACTTGACGGAAAGGCTCTTTTTCAACGAAAGCCTCATCTTTTTGTGGCTTATTTTGAAATACCGCTTGATACAAAGTAACTGTACTTGAAAGCAAAATAATTAAACTAATGTAAAAAGGGAAGTAACCCGATTGTGGGCCATCACTGCCCCACGATGCGCCTAATTTAAGACTGCCCGTCATCACGACAAAACCAAAAATTAAAAATAATAAGGCGGTAACAATTTCCATTGTTCTAACACTAACGACCATTTCTTGCTTTGAAGGTTCAGACATAGTTCAATCGCATAAAGAAAAATATATTTAAATAAAAAATCAGACTTCTAGACAACTGTGCAGAAGCCTGATTGGAACTCACACTAATTACTGGGCGATAAAACCCGCTTCTTTCATGAGCTTTACGTGTAAGGCTTCATTTTTACCCAGCCAATTTACATACTCTTGGCCAGTCATAAAGGTTTGGTTAAATGCGCCATCGGCCATAAATTTCTTCCACTCTGGCGTCTCGCGGACCTTTTTGAGAACGCCAATGAAGTAATCAACCTGCTCTTGCGAAACGCCCGGTGACATAAATATGCCGCGCAACATCACATAGTCAGTAGGTACACCCACTTCTTTACAGGTAGGCACGTCATACCAAGACTGAGTAGGGGTAATCTTCTCTTTATAAGGCATGCGCTTTTCATCAAACACGCATAAAGCGCGTAACTTTCCTGCCCGCCATTGCGCCACCGCCTCAATGGGATTATTGACTGAAGAATCAATATGATTTCCAACCAATTGCACCGCCACATCACCGCCGCCTTTAAACGGAATGTAAGTGAACTTAGCGCCAGTCGCTTTTTCTAAAGCAACGGTAATAATTTGATCTTCTTGTTTAGAGCCGGTGCCACCCATTTTAAATTTACCAGGACCCGCAGCCTTGGCGGCATCAATAAACTCTTTTGCAGTTTTATATGGTTTTTCTGCGTTATCCCACAAAACAAATTGATCTAATGCCATCATCGCTACAGGCGTCATATCGCGCCAATTAAATGGCACGCCAGTAGCTAAAGGCGTAGTGAATAAATTGGAGAGTGTAATAACAATTTTATGGGGGTCGCCTTTAGCCTCTTTCATCGCCAAGAAGCCCTCTGCGCCTGCGCCTGCTGCTTTATTTACCGGAATAACTGACTGTTTCATCAGATTATTTTTAGTAATAATGCCTTGAATCATGCGCGCCATTTGATCTGCACCACCACCTGGACCAGCAGGAATAATAAATTCAACTGGTTTGGTTGGCTCCCAAGCTGCCCAAGCGGGGCTAACAGTGAGAGCTGTGAATGCGATAGCCAAACCTAAAAAAACTCTGCTGCGCTGTTTCATATATTTACTCCGAATTTGAAAATGTTAGATTCCAATCTTACCTTGGCTTCTAAAAATTAATGCACTGATTTTTCATTAAAACTCGGAATCTTTTGTTGACCGCCATCAATAAAGCCAATTTCTTGGTCTAGGGATGAGCAATACCTAGTAAAAACCCTTACATCTTACGCTGTAACTTTAATTAAGAACCTTATACCCACGGCCCCTCAGACAGGTCATCACGATATTCTCTTGGGCCTTATTGCCCTGATAAAGACCATAGCCACCACCAACAATGGCACCGACACCTGCAGACTGAGCAATATTAGAACCGGTGCCACCAGCAACTAGCCCCAATAAAGCACCAGCAGCAACGCCAATTGCCGCATCGGTTACTCCAGATTTCATTGCGCCATCTTGTTGCGTTGCATAAGCCTGACACTGCTGTAAATCGGTATCGTATTTAGCTTGATTAACACCCTGCATATCCACAATCGGCTTCACTTGGGCGCCAGCGCAAGCAACTAAAAATACGGGGATAAAAAAAAGTGTTAAGGCTTTCATGTCAATTTACTTTCCTATGCAGAATGAAACGCTGGTGTTTGTATATATGCTGAAATGCATAAGCAATATAGTATATTGAAATTAGAACTGAATGGTGCTACTAAGTGGTGCCGGAAAGAGGAATCGAACCTCCGACCTTCGCATTACGAATGCGCTGCTCTACCAACTGAGCTATTCCGGCTTAAAGCTAGTAGAAATTTTAGCTTAGGCCAAAGTGGTAAATAAATCTTAGGCTAAATGATAGGTACGTAAGCGTTCAATTTCTTCGCCTGCTCCCAGCATCACGGATACCCGCTGATGAAGCGCAGTCGGCTTAATATCCAAAATACGCTGCTTGCCATCGATCGCCTGTCCGCCGGCCTGTTCGACTAAAAAACCCATCGGATTGGCCTCATACATCAAGCGCAACTTACCCGGCTTATTAGGCTCGCGCTGATCCCAGGGGTACATAAATACACCGCCGCGCATCAAGACTCGATGCACATCGGCAACCATCGAGGCGATCCAACGCATATTGAAATCTTTTTGGCGTGCACCAGTTGCACCCGCCAAACATTCTTCAATGTAACGCTGCACTGGTTTGGCCCAGTGCCGCGAATTGGACATATTGATGGCAAATTCTTTGGCCACTTGCGGAATACTGATGCCCTGCTTAGTCACCATAAATTGACCGGTTAAGGGATCCAGCGTAAAAAGGTCAACACCCGCGCCTAAGCTCATGACTAAAGTCGTTTGTGGGCCATACACTACATACCCCGCTGCTACTTGCTGAGAACCTGCTTGCAAAAAATCCGTTGTCTCTAGCGGTGCATTAGGAATAGGTTTTTTTAATATAGAAAAAATGGTGCCAATGGATACATTCACATCGATATTAGAAGAACCATCGAGTGGATCAAACAAGACTAAGTAACTGCCCTGTCCCGAACCTACTGGAATTGGTAATTCCATTTCTTCTGAGGCAATGCCAGCTAAAGCGCTACACCCACTTAGCCCAGCAATTAACGTGTCATTGGCAATCACATCTAACTTTTGTTGCACTTCACCCTGCACATTGCCAGTGCCTGCTGAGCCCAATAAGCCAATGAGAGGGCCTTGGGCAACCGCCTGACTCAAGCCGATACAAGCATGGCTTAAGGCTAATAACAGCTCCTGCAATCCATCCGGCAAGGCTTGGTCTTGAACCCGCATTGTGGCTAAGTAGGATTTCAAATTCATGGTCTTATTCTAGAGCTTTATTCACTACTTCTCGAACATCAGCCGAGAGCTTAGGGTTCGCTGCTACCTGCTCTAAAGCTGCCCGCATCTTGCTTTGATAGGGCTCAGCAAAGGAACGCCAACGATCTGCAGCGCGCGCCAAGCGAGCCGCCACTTGCGGATTAATTAAATCGAGTTCTAACACGGCTTCAGCCCAAAAGGCATAGCCCCCGCCATTCCATTGATGAAACCCGGCTGGGTTTGCCATACAAAAAGTATGAATCAAGCTGCGTACCCGGTTGGGGTTAGTCATCTTGAAAGCAGGATGATTACGTAAACCACGGACGCGTTCCAAAGGAGCATCAAGCGAGCACATCGCCTGTAAAGCAAACCATTTATCGATCACTAGTGGGTTATCAGCAAAGCGTTGATAAAAATCAGCCAAGCAATCCGCTGCTTTGGGTGCGCCCTGTAACACTAAGGCCGCGAGCGCGCCATAACGATCGGTCATATTGTTGGCTTGCTGATATTGATCGAGGGCCAACTGCTGAACACTTTCCCCTTGTGGTTCAGCTAGCAATAACATGCCTAAGGCAAGATTTTTTAAAGCACGCTTACCCACACTCACTGAATCAGGCGAGTAAGGTCCAGGTGTTTGCATTAACTGATAAGTGCTGAGCCAATCGGGCTGCAACGATTTGGCTAGAGCAAGTCGATAGGCTTGCCTTGCCGCATAAATTTGCAAAGGCTCAATCGCTGCACATTGTTCGTACAAATAACTTTCAGCGGGTAAAGAAAAGACCAAATCTTTAAAGGCGGGATCTAAATCAGGATCGATCAGAATAGAACGATAAGCTGCAATTAAACGCGCATCTGGCAAACGTCCAGCCAAGATCAATTCCACAGCCAATTTCTGTGCAGCTTCCCACCGATTGAAGGGATCATCGTCACCCGCCAAGAGCAGCAACAAATCTGCTTCGCTTTGCGCAAAATCTAAAATGATGGGCGCAGAAAACCCCCGGTTTAATGACAGTATTGGCTGCTGTGGCACATCATGAAAAGTCCAAGTTTGCGTCGTAGCACTCAATTCCAGCAATTGTTCTGCGCCGCACGGCTTTAATTGATTCGCTTGCGCTATAAATAAGCGCATGCGCAGGGGAATTAGAAATGGCTTGGTCTCGATTTGCGATGCACTGGTGGAGCAACTTTGCGCAAGCGTTAACTGGTATTGCTGCGTGCTCGAGTCGTAGTTTTCTATTACTCTTACCCGCGGTGTACCAGCTTGGCTATACCAAAGTTCAAACTGACTTAAATCACGGCCATTGGCATCTGCCATGGCCGCTAAAAAATCATCGCAGGTTACTGCGTGCCCGTCATGGCGTTTAAAGTACAAGTCTATGCCCTTACGAAACCCCTCACGTCCTAATAAGGTTTGGTACATGCGCACAACTTCTGCACCTTTTTCATAAATCGTCACCGTATAAAAATTATTAATTTCTTGGTAAGCATCAGGTCTTACTGGGTGCGCCATTGGGCCAGCATCTTCAGGAAACTGCGCCGCCCGCAATAAGCGCACATCGGCAATACGGCTTACCGCCCTACCCGATTCGCTACCAATTTGATCGGCGGAAAATTCCTGATCGCGAAAAACAGTTAAGCCTTCTTTTAATGACAACTGAAACCAATCGCGACAAGTCACCCGATTGCCGGTCCAATTATGAAAATATTCATGTGCAACTACACTCTCAATCCCGGCAAAGTCAGCATCGGTTGCTGTCTCGGGCTGAGCGAGCACATATTTGGTATTGAAAATATTTAAGCCTTTATTTTCCATGGCGCCCATATTGAAATCGCTTACCGCCACAATCATGAAGCGCTCTAAGTCAAGCTCAAGGCCAAAGCGTTTTTCATCCCATTGAATGGCATGAACCAATGAATCGAGGGCATGTTGCGTTTTCTCTAAATCGCTCGGCTCTACCCAGACTTGTAACAACTTACTAGCGCCACTGGCCGAAATCAATTTTTTTTCTACGCAGGCTAACTTGCCGGCGACTAAAGCAAACAAGTAGCAAGGCTTCGGAAATGGGTCTTCCCACACTGCGCTATGCCAGCCATTTTCTAAGCGCTCGGTACTCATTAAATTGCCGTTGGAAAGCAATACTGGAAAGTCAGCTTCAATTGCGCGCAAAGTAACTCGATAGCGCGCCATGACATCGGGCCGATCTAAAAAGTAAGTAATCTTCCGAAAACCTTCAGCTTCGCACTGGGTAAAAAAATTACCGTTCGAAACATACAAACCCATCAACGATGTATTTTTTGCCGGCACACAAGCCGTGATGATTTCTAAGATAAATGCATCCTTACCGTTATTAGGCAAGGAATGAATCGTTAATAGTTCAGGCGTAATTTCTAGATGGCGATGGGCTTGGCCATTAATCCGTAAGCTTATAAATTCGATGTCTTGCCCTTGTAGTACCAAGGAAGGATGATCGCCCGTTGTGGGCTCAACAGAAATGCGACTCTTCACGATGGTGCGCTCGGGATTGAGCGCGAAATCTAATTCAACTTGGGTAAAAGTAAAGGCTGGGGGCGTGTATTCAAGCCTGCGAAAGCTTAAGGGTAAATCGGTCTTCATCCCAGTATTGTAGGCTTAGGCAAAGATTAAGGTCACGACCCCTAAGCCAATAAACACTACTGCCGCTATGGCATGGACCACCTTAATTGGCAAACGCTCGGTAAACTTGCGCCCCAACCAAACCGCGGGAATATTAGCCAGCATCATCCCCAGCGTAGTGCCTAAGGTGACTGAAGTCACACTGTCGTAGCGAGCGCCTAACGCGATGGTGGCAATTTGGGTTTTGTCTCCCATTTCCGCCAAAAAGAAAATGGTTGTGGTAAACACAAAAACTTGCCACCCTCGATTAGCAACCTTCTGCTCTTTGCTGTCATCGAGGCGATCTGGAATCAGTAACCATAAACCAATCAATAAAAAGCCCACGCCTAAAATCCACTGCATGACGTTCGGGCTCAATAAATCTGCCAACCAATGGCCCACCAAGGCAGCGCCAGCGTGATTCAGCAGGGTGGCCAGCAAAATTCCACCAATAATGGGCCCCGCTTGCTTGGGATAGCGCGCCGCCAGCATCAATGAGAGGAGTTGTGTTTTATCGCCCATTTCAGCCAAAGCAACGACCGAGCTTGAGATGACAAAGGCGGAAAAATCGAGCATATGCGAGTGTTTAGTTAATTACTATTGAGATCTTTAATTAATACAATTTGGCTATTAAGCCGAAGAATCATACACTCATTACATTCAAAAGAATATTGAAGGATAGTAATGGCAATGACCGAAGGTAATTTAGAAGCACCCACCCGCCACCCCCTGGATTGGCAAAATCCCGAGTTTTATGACCAAACCAAAATTGATGCCGAATTAGAACGCGTCTTTGATGTTTGCCATGGCTGTCGACGCTGCGTTAACCTGTGCGGTTCATTTCCAACCTTATTTGATCTCATCGATGGTACCCCCGACGGTGAACTCGAACAAGTGAATAAAGCCGATTATCAAACGGTGGTTGATCAGTGCTATCTCTGTGACGTGTGTTACATGACCAAGTGCCCCTACGTACCACCGCACCCTTGGAATATTGATTTTCCGCATTTAATGTTGCGCCAAAAAGCCAAAAACTTTCAAGATGATAAAGCGACGCTGCGCGATAAAGTCCTTTCAGCCACCGATAAAATGGGGTTTTTTGCCGGTATACCCATCGTCACCCAAGCAGTCAATGCAATTAATAAAACGGGGCTGACACGCTTGATGTTAGAAGGTGCCATGGGAGTTCATAAAGATGCCTGGATTCCAGATTATGCGCAGAAAACATTTCCCCAGTTAGCCGAAAAATCAACCGCCTTTCCAGTCATCGATGGTAAGAAAACACCAGGAAAGGTAGCGATCTTTGCGACCTGCTATATCAATTACAACGAGCCCGGCATTGGTCAAGACCTTATTAAAATTTTGCAACATAATGAAATACCGTATGAACTGGTTGAGAAAGAAGCGTGCTGTGGCATGCCTAAACTTGAGCTCGGCGATTTAGAGTCGGTGGCAGCAAATAAAGAAAAGAATATGCCGAAGCTGGCAGAGTTTGCTCGCGCTGGTTACGCCATTCTCACCCCTATTCCCTCTTGCACCCTCATGTTTAAACAAGAGCTACCACTGATGTTCCCAGGTGATACTGCAGTGCAAGCCGTGAAAGAAGCGATGTGGGATCCATTTGAATATCTCGTA
This sequence comes from Burkholderiaceae bacterium, assembly GCA_037139315.1. GTDB lineage: Bacteria > Pseudomonadota > Gammaproteobacteria > Burkholderiales > Burkholderiaceae > Polynucleobacter. The sequence goes on along the minus strand of JBAXGQ010000063.1, from coordinate 945 downwards.
GCACGTCATAAGGATGGTTTACTGAAGACAAACTTCACTACTGAATTAGGTCATGTTAGCTATCACCTAGCTTGTCATTCGCGAGTACAAAATATTGGTCAGAAAACCGCTGAAGCTTTACGTTTAATTCCAGGCACCGAAGTGAATGTGGTGGAGCGTTGCTCAGGGCACTCCGGCACTTGGGGTGTTAAAAAAGAATTTCATGAAATGGCGAAAAAAATCGGTAAACCGGTTTTTAAACGGATGGCGGAAGAAGAGCCCAACTTTATTAGCTCGGATTGCCAGCTAGCTGGACACCACATTGAGCAGGGAATGACTGAGTTAGGGTTGCCCCATATTCCCATGGCGCATCCATTGACACTCATGGCCAAGGGTTATGGCCTGTAAACTAGAAGAAAGATAGGATAAAACCACGATGGGAATGATTACCCGCAGCAGCCTTTTAAGCCTCGAGGCTTATCACAAGGAACGCCCAGAAATGCGCCATAAGGCCATTGAAGAGCGACGCATCCGCACCATCCATTTAGGTGATCATTTAACGATGATTTTCGAAAATGAATTTCTAATGCGCTATCAAATTCAAGAAATGCTGCGTGTTGAAAAAACCTTCGACGACGCGGGCATTCAAGATGAGCTCGACGCTTACAACCCATTAGTACCAGACGGCTCGAATTTCAAGGCGACGATGATGCTGGAGTATCCCAATGAAGCCGATCGCAAAATTGCCTTAAGTAAATTGGTTGGCGTTGAAAATCATGTCTTCATTGAGATTGAAGGTCAACCCCGAGTTTACGCAATTGCCGATGAAGATTTAGAGCGCAGCTCTGAAGAAAAAACCTCCGCAGTGCACTTTATGCGCTTTGAGCTCACGGAGGATATGAAAAAGGTTTTGAAAGCAGGGGCACAAATGATGGTTGGCTGTGACCACAAGGGTTACCCCATCCA
>JBAXGQ010000062.1:0-9723 GCA_037139315.1 Burkholderiaceae bacterium | reverse complement strand
GTTAGCCCTAGAATTAAGCCTAGTATGGTGCCGCCAAACTCTCTCGTCGATTTCACTTTCATCCCCTCATCTTACATTTTGCTGGGGGCTGATACCCCTAAAATAGCTAAGCCATTTTGAATTACCTGACGGGTCGCCGCTAACAAAGCTAGGCGCGCATTTTTCAATTCGATATCGTCTACTAAGACACGATCTGCATTGTAAAAGGTATGAAAATCGCCCGCTAAATCGCGTAAATAAAAGGCAAGTGCATGGGGGGCTAAATCTGCCGCGGCAGTAGCGAGTAATTCTGGATATTCTGCTAAGCGGCGCAGCAAATGATCGGCAGCTTTACTGCTCAATAGACTGAAGTTTGCCTTAGCTAAATCAGCAGGCGAACCATGCCACTGCGCCAAAATGGAGCAAATTCGGGCGTGTGCATACTGGACATAAAAAACCGGGTTTTCATCGTTCTGTTGTAGTGCTAAATCAACATCAAAAATAAACTCCGTATCAGCTTTGCGCGAAATTAGAAAGAAGCGTACTGCATCACGGCCGCGTTGTAAGGCCAGTTCACGTTCCTCCAGTGTCATGGCGTCATGGATGCCACCTGACCATTCAATTAAATCGCGCACTGTGACATAAGATCCGGCTCGTTTCGATAATTTCACGACTTCGCCATTGCGCATCACCGTCACCATTTTATGTAAAACATAAGCTGGATAAGTGCTGGGAATGGACCACTGACGTTGCTGTGCCACCCCCTGCAAACCCGCGCGGACGCGCATGATGGTGCCGTGGTGATCGCTACCTTGAATGTTAATGACCTGCTGATAACCCCGCTGCCATTTACTCGCATGATAGGCGACATCGGGTACAAAATAGGTATAGCTGCCGTCAGATTTGCGCATCACCCGATCTTTATCGTCGCCATCTGTAGTTGTTTTAAGCCACAAAGCACCATCCGCTTCATAGGTTTTACCCGCACCCTCTAAGTCAGCGACAATTTGCGCTACGCTCCCATCAGCGTACAAGGAAGACTCTAAGTAGTACTGATCAAATTGCACCCCGAAAATAGTTAAATCGAGATCTTGTTCTGCCCGTAAATAAGCAACCGCAAATTGCCGAATTGATTCAAGATCAGTCTCTGACGGATGCTCTGGTAAAGCGCGATATGCGGTTGCAATATCGGCAATATACTCACCGTTATAAGCTTGCTCTGGCCATGTACTGTCGCCTGGCTTAAGCCCGCTTAAGCGCGCCTGAACTGAAAGTGCTAAGTTGGCAATTTGTACGCCCGCATCGTTGTAATAAAACTCGCGATGTACTGTTAGTCCTTGAGTGCTGAGTAAATTAGCAATGGCATCTCCTAAGGCCGCCTGTCGTCCATGGCCAACATGCAATGGTCCCGTTGGATTAGCAGAAACAAATTCAATCATCACTTTTGCTGGCTTTGCATTCGCCGCTGGCGGCGCTAACTTCACTAAGCCAAAGCGCGCTTGCTCAACTAAAATCGCTTTGATGACAGCTGTTTTAGCTTGATTGGTCAGCCGAAAATTAATAAAACCAGGCCCAGCAACTTCAGCAGAAGCAATGAGGTCGGCATAATTGGCTTGGGCTGTCAAATGACCAATTAATGTTTGCGCTAAATCACGCGGTTTAAGTTGCCAGAGCTTTGCTACCTGCAGGGCAATATTACAGGCCACATCACCATGATCAATCGACTTTGGCCGTTCGAGCTGGGGCACTGGTAACTCAGTTAGCGACAAATCGTGAGCGAGTGCTGTCTGTTTTAAAGCCTCGCTTAAGAGCTGAATTAATTGGTTCTTTTGGGTTATCAACATAGATTAATGAGTTTATCAGGCGCTGGTGGTAAGCTCGACAGATGATTTACCATTTTCATTCTAAAGCCGGTCCCGAGGTGATCATGTTAAGTGATCTCAGTGAACGAATTTTTTCCATCTTGGGGAAGCCGCTAGCGCAACGCGGCATTCTTACTGCTGCCGAACTGCCGAATCTAATTTTGCTGCTTGAAGGCGCTATTATTCAAGACCAACAACAACGTCAATCACAATCTAAACCTCAATTAGAGTCACTGGAGGCTATCAGCCCTAGCCGAACGGCACCAAAGGGTGACCCACTTGGAAGGCGGGCCTTTCCATTTTTGGAACTCATGAAACAGGCGGCGACAGCAGATGAACCGATTGTGTGGGACATCTAAAATATTGCAGCTCGACTAGCTCATCGTGGCACTAATCGAATTGACTTGCTAAAGAGCGTTGCACCACTTCAATCGTTTCATTGCGTCTTTTCGCCATATCGACTAATTGATCTTGCCCTACTTTGCCCACATTGAAATAGCGGGCATCGGGATGCCCTAAATAAAAGCCGCTGACGCTCGAAGCTGGATCCATGGCGAACGATGTTGTTAATGACATACCAATATCTTCTGAGCCCAGTACGCGCAATAAATCTAACTTAACTTCGTGGGCAGGACAAGCAGGGTAACCCGGTGCAGGGCGAATACCTTGGTACTGTTCAGCAATCATTTGCTCATTGCTAAGTTGTTCTTTCGAAGCGTAACCCCATAAATCAGTCCGCGCCCGCCAATGCATTAATTCTGCGAATGCCTCGGCTAAACGATCAGCTAAAGCCTTGAGCATAATCGCGCTGTAATCATCATGTTGCGCTTGAAACTGGGCCACTTTTTTCTCAACTCCGTGGCCTGTAGTCACTGCAAAACAACCAACATAATCAGCAATGCCAGTGGCATGAGGTGCGACGTAGTCCGCTAAGCTGCGATTCGGGCGCCGTTGACCATCGACTACGGGTCGTTCGCTCTGTTGCCGCAAGTTATGCCAAACAAATAACGGATGATTGCGCGCTTCATCCGTATATAAAACAATATCGTCGCCAACCGTGTTGGCAGGATAAAAAGCCATCACACCATCTGCTTGCAACCATTGGCCTTTAATTAATTTTTCCAACATTGCCTGTGCATCTGCAAATACTTTGCGCGCCTCTACACCTACAACTTCATCGTCCAATATTGCTGGAAACTTGCCAGCCAAATCCCAGGTTTGAAAAAAGGGTGTCCAGTCAATAAAGGGGGCTATCTCAGCAAGTGAGTAATTTTTAAAGAGCCGCCTGCCAATAAATTTAGGTTTGTGTGGTACCCAATTTTGCCAATCAATCCGTTCCCGATTATTGCGTGCTGCCTCTAAAGAAATTAAAGGTGTTTTGCGTTTATTCGCATGCTGCTCACGAATGCGGACATAGTCTTCCTGTAATTCTGTAATGAATTTTTTTGCGCCATCATCAGAAAGTAAACTTGACGCTACCGAAACTGAGCGTGAGGCATCGGGCACATAGACTACTGGGCCATCATAATGCGGCGCAATTTTGACGGCAGTATGCACCCGGGACGTGGTGGCGCCGCCAATCATTAATGGTAATAAACGATCGCGAAAATAGGTATCGCGTTGCATTTCTTGGGCGACGTAAGTCATTTCTTCTAGTGACGGCGTAATCAAACCCGATAGCCCCACAATATCTGCCTGCTCTTCTTTGGCCTTCTTTAAAATTTCGGCGCAAGGTACCATTACACCCATATTTATTACATCAAAGTTATTACATTGCAAAACTACAGTAACAATATTTTTACCAATATCGTGTACATCGCCTTTGACGGTCGCCATGACAATTTTGCCTTTGGCCTTGGCTTCGCCCCCACCGGCAATATGTAAGCGTTTTTCTTCTTCAATGTAGGGAATTAAAACTGCTACCGCCTGCTTCATGACGCGTGCGCTTTTAACTACTTGCGGTAAAAACATTTTTCCTGCGCCAAATAAATCGCCAACGACATTCATACCATCCATTAGAGGGCCTTCAATGACCTCGATTGGTCTGCCGCCTGAACCCATAATTTCAGCGCGGAGTGTTTCGGTATCTTCCACAATAAACGTGGTGATACCGTGGACTAAGGCATGCGTTAAACGTTCGCGTACTGGCGCCTCTCGCCAGACTAAATTCTCTACTTGCTTACTAGCATCGCCTTTAAATGTTGCAGCAATCGCTAACAAACGTTCAGTAGGAGTTTGGCCCTCTTTTTCTTTAAAGCGGTTGAGTACAACATCTTCAACGCGTTCGAGTAATTCGGGGTCGAGATCGGCATAAACGCCTAGTTGTCCGGCATTGACAATCGCCATGTCCATACCAGCTTGAATGGCATGATAGAGAAATACGGTGTGAATGGCTTCGCGAACGCGATCATTGCCACGGAAAGAAAAACTGACATTTGAAACCCCGCCACTGACTTTTGCGCCGGGTAAATTGGCTTTTATCCAGCGAGTAGCGTTAATAAAATCAACCGCATAATTGTCATGCTCTTCGATGCCGGTGGCGATCGCAAAAATATTGGGATCAAAAATAATATCTTCCGCAGGAAAACCCATTTCACCGACCAACAAGTCGTAACAACGTTGGCAAATTTCAGTTTTACGCTTGAAAGTATCTGCCTGTCCTTGTTCATCAAAAGCCATTACCACAGTAGCAGCGCCGTAACGTCTAACTAAACGGGCTTGCTTACGAAATGCATCTTCGCCTTCTTTAAGCGAAATTGAATTAACGATAGACTTGCCTTGAACACACTTGAGGCCTGCTTCAATGACCGTCCATTTTGACGAATCGAGCATGATCGGTACTCTAGCAATATCCGGTTCTGAGGCAATTAAATTCAAAAAGCGTGTCATTGCCGCCTCAGAATCCAACATCGCCTCATCCATGTTGATATCAATTATCTGCGCACCATTTTCAACTTGTTGACGGGCGACTGCCAAGGCGTCATCAAATTGATTATTCAAAATCATGCGCGCGAAGGCTTTTGAACCAGTTACATTGGTGCGCTCACCGATATTTACGAAACCTACTGCAGGGGTAATATTGCAGGGCTCTAGGCCAGCCAGCCGCATTGACTTAAGGTCACTCATGCCAATACCTCAGCAGCATTTTCACGATAAAAAGCCCGGGGTTTACGTCCTGCTACTGCTTTAGTAATAGCTCGAATATGCTCTGGTGTAGTACCACAACAACCGCCGACCAAATTGACTAAACCATCGGCTGCAAACCCATCAATTAATGCAGAAGTAATATCGGGAGTTTCATCAAAACCCGTATCGCTCATCGGATTAGGTAAGCCGGCATTCGGATAGCAGGAAATCGCCGTATCGCAAACCCGCGCTAACTCAGCAATATAGGGGCGCATTAAAGCCGCCCCTAAAGCACAATTAAGGCCGAAAGTAAGGGGCTTTATATGGCGTAAACTATTCCAAAATGCCTCGACAGTCTGGCCCGATAAAATACGCCCCGAGGCATCGGTGACGGTACCTGAAATCATGACCGGTAAAAGCTCGCCGGTCTCTTCAAAAAATTCATCGAGGGCAAACAAAGCCGCCTTCGCATTTAAAGTATCAAAAATAGTTTCGACTAAAAATAAATCGACGCCACCAGCAAACAAACCTTCAATTTGTTCGCGATAGGCTTTACGTAAAATATCAAAGGTCACATTACGTGCACCTGGGTCATTCACTTCGGGAGAAATACTTGCTGTTTTGGGGGTTGGTCCTATTGCACCCGCCGCAAAGCGCGGCTTGTCTGCTGTGCTATAGGCTAAACAAGCCTCATGGGCAATGCGTGCCGCTTGTTCATTCATTTCGCGGGCTAACTCGGGCATGCGGTAATCGTCTTGTGCCACCGACGTAGCTCCAAAGGTATTCGTTTCAATAATATCGGCACCAGCCGCTAAATATTGATCATGAATGTCCCGAATAATTTGGGGCTGCGTTAATACGAGTAACTCGTTATTCCCCTTGACATCACTAGCATGATGCGCAAAGCGCTCGCTCGCTGGCAAACCGCGGTAGTCGGCTTCAGAAAGCTTACGCTGCTGAATCATCGTGCCCATCGCGCCATCTAAAATTAAAATTCGCTCTTGCAGAAGCTGGGGCAGCAGAGCGCCACGCGTATACCTGGCCGAACCTAACAAGGTGGGTACTTTTACAGCGGGCACTGCCGAACCATTTGATTGCATTGTGGCGTTAAGAGGATTAATCTTTAGAATCCCGTATTTTATCGGTATTACTTGTCTTTAGCCAAAATGGAGAATTTATGTTTGGAACCATCCCAGAATTTAATCAAAGCCTAGAGATGTTGAAGAATATGTGGGGGCAAGGCGTAGCCGGGCAAAATGCGGGGCAATTTCCTTTTACTGCTGATATGAACAAGGCCGCCAGCGGATTTAATGGGGCATTTGCGGGCCTTGATATCGCTGAAATTGAAAAACGAATTAAAGATCTTAAAAGCGTAGAAAACTGGTTAAATCTCAATTTAAACGTCTTAAAATCTACCATTCAAGGCCTTGAAGTTCAGCAAGCGACCCTCTTAGCGCTGCGCTCTTTTGGTGAGGCGATGGGCTCGGCACAGGAAGCTGCCATGGCCAATGTGAGTAAAGCAACAACAGCAGCAACAGCGGCGGCAACGAATGCTGCAACATCAACAGGGGATGCGGGAACTAGCAGACGGAAAACTGCCAAACCCCGGCGGAAGCCTTCCGCGTAAGCTTTCCCAGGCGCCAAAGATGATTCAAGTGGGCAATTGCTTCGCCCATGGCAAAAGTCATTTGATGGGTATCTAAAGAACGTTTAAATAAAATAGGCACTAAGTCTCGCGCTGTAATCGGCTCGTGACAAGCGTTTATGGTGTCAGCTAAGCGATCAACGTGATGTTCTTGTAATTGCTGAATACGAACATGTAAGCCAGTGAACGGCTTACCATGCGAGGGCAAAACTAAGGTGTCTGCGGGTAACTGGGCAAATAAAGCCAAGGAACGTAAAAATAATCCCAAAGGGTCTGCATCGGGATCAGCATCATAGACGCTGATGTTAGTAGAGATGCGCGGTAAAACCATATCGCCTGAGATAAAGACGCCTAATTTTGCGCAATACAGGGTGGCATGTTCAGGGGCGTGCCCATAACCCATTTGTACCTGCCAAAGTTGTCCGCCAATGGGGATGACATCGCCTTCCATCAAGCGCCGATAGCGTGGTGGCATGCCTGGCACCATCCTGCTGTAGTAGTCTGATCGGCCCCGAATTAATGCCAAGTCTGCTGTGGAATTTAAGCCATGTCGCTCAAGGTGGTCTGCTGATCCTCCACCGCCCATTTTGGCGCCAATTGCCGCGCCCCCCTCTTTATTACTTAACCACTGAGCGGTTAAGTAATCTGCCATGGACATCCATAAAGGCGCTTGCCACCGCTCACACAGCCATTTTGCTAGCCCCACATGATCAGGATGCATATGGGTCACAATGACTCGTAACACGGGCAAACCTGATAATTGAGTGGCAAAAATGGTTTCCCAGGCAGCCTCTGTCTCAGCATTGCTGATTCCACAATCAATGATGGTCCAGCCCTCAACCCCCTCGATTGCATCTCGTAAAAGCCATAAATTAATATGGTCCAGGGCAAATGGCAGGCCCATTCTCAACCAACGCACGCCCGGAGCTACTTCTAGCGTTTCACCTAAAGGTGGCAGAGCATCCCCTAGGGGGTAATGGATTTGAGAAGTAGTCAAGTTTGGCGCGCTTCGATTAAGCTTAATGGCATGAGCCATTTTCCCAAATTATTGTCATCGCAGGTTGCTTTCGATATGGCGCAATCGCTTTTGGCCGGATTTCAACGCCATTACAGCATTTTCCGCGAGGCTGGAACTGCTGCGAAAGCCTGCTTTGAAGCACAAGATTGGTTTGGGGTGAGTCAATTACAGCGGAATCGGATTGATTATTACGACCAACGCGTACAAGAAACTGTAGAAGTTTTAGAAGATGAGTTTGACGCACAAAATTGTTCCGATGAAGTATGGCAGCAAGTGAAATTACATTACATTGGCTTAGTTTCTAATTTACACCAACCTGAATTGGCAGAAACATTTTTTAATTCTGTGTGTACACGTATCTTACGCCGCGAATATTTTAATAATGATTTTATTTTTGTACGTCCTACCATTTCCACTGAATACTTAGAAAACGATGAGGTTCCTAACAAGCCAACTTATCGTACTTATTATCCAGAAAATCGCGCTGGTCTGCAGCAAGTTCTTGAAGATTTAATACTTAGCTTTCAATTTAAAACGCCGTTTGAAAACTTAACACGGGATATTGAATTATTAAATCAATGCGTAAATACAGAATTGCAAGGCACTACAACCCAAGCCGATTTTCAAATTCATGTCTTAACTGGACTATTTTTTCGTAATAAAACTGCCTTTATTATGGGTCGCATTATTGATGGCGAAAAAGTTTTTCCCTTGGCGATCGCCCTAATGCATAACGCAGCTGGTCAACTATATATTGATGGTGCCTTGCTATCCGAAGTCGATTTGCGACTTATATTTAGCTTTACTCACAGTTATTTTTTAGTCGACATGGAAGTGCCTTCGGCCTACGTAACTTTTTTACGTAATTTGCTACCCCACAAACCCCGCGCCGAACTTTACAACATGCTCGGACTACAAAAGCATGGTAAAAATTTGTTTTACCGCGACTTCCAACATCATTTACAACACTCAAGCGATTTATTTCGGATTGCACCCGGTATTAAAGGTTTGGTGATGCTGGTATTTGATTTACCTAGCTACCCGTATGTTTTTAAGATGATTAAAGATTACTTTCCGCCGCCCAAAGAAACCACCCGCGAACTCATTATGGCGAAATATCAATTAGTTAAACAGCATGATCGAGTTGGTCGCATGGCAGATTCACTAGAATTTTCTGATGTGGTTTTTCCGCTTGCGCGTTTTACGCCAGAATTAGTTGCTGAAATTCAAGCGCAGTGCGCTTCCTTGCTCCAAATTAGAAAGGGGCTTGATGGCCTAGATGAATTAGTGATTAAGCATGTCTATATTGAGCGGCGTATGACGCCTTTAAACCTCTGGCTGCAGGATGGTAGCGATGCAGAAATCGAGCATGGCGTTCTGCAATATGGCAATGCCATTAAAGAATTAATTGCTGCTAATATTTTTCCTGGTGATCTGCTTTATAAAAATTTTGGGGTTACGCGCTATGGTCGTGTTGCTTTTTATGACTACGATGAAATTGAATATTTAACTGCCTGTGAAATTCGTCATGTTCCAAAAGCCCGTAGTGAGGAAGAGGAGTTATCGGGCGAGCCTTGGTATCCAATTGGCTCTAAAGATATTTTTCCAGAAACCTTTCGGGTTTTTTTGCTGGGCGATCAACGGGTCAAACAATTTTTTCTTAAACATCACCCTGATTTTTTTGACCCTGAAATGTGGCGCGCCCATCAAACGCATTTAAGGGCAGGCGCATATCCCCATTTTATTGAATATGATGCTGATAAACGCTTTATAAATCGGTTTAAATCCTCCCCATGAAAATGCACCACGCCACACCTATTGCCTCGCCCTGCATTAATTGGTGTGAAATTAATCCTGCTAATGGCTTTTGTCGCGGCTGCTTTCGTACGCTGGAAGAAATTGCCGCGTGGTCGAGCGCCAATGAAACTGAGAGACAACGCATTTGCCTGCGCTTACCTGAGCGTAAAGCCAACGATGTTGCAAATTAACATTGGCGTCACCAAAACACCAGTGCAGACTTTTTCTTAGCGATTCACATCCACAATTAAGCGGCCACGAATTTTTCCGGCAATTAAATCCGCTGCTAGCGGAAT
>JBAXGQ010000061.1:0-9848 GCA_037139315.1 Burkholderiaceae bacterium | reverse complement strand
CTGCCTCGCGACGCGCGGGCTTGACTAAATTAGGGTTTGTAACTGAGCCTGATTAGGTAGATTGTTTTACACTCTCACTTAGATTGTGAAAAGATCTATTTTTAGCAACTAAACTGGAGCGCTGCCATGTTAAGACAAAAGCTGCTGATCCTTACTGCCTTATTTACTGCTAGTTTTACAGCTTATGGGCAAAGCTCTCAATTTATTGGTGCCTATGGGCAAATTGGCGTCGGCTATCAAAGTGCCTCGCCCTCGTTTTCAAACTCTTCCCTCTCTGCTGGCGGCCAAACTCTCACACCAAGTATTTCTGCGACCAATGCAACCGGCTTTACTGGCGCGATTTCGGCAGGCTATAACTTTCAAATAGCGCCGCAATTTCTACTGGGACTAGGGCTTGATTTCAACCCAATTGCCACGCCAAATGCGACAGCGACAGCAAGTTACAAGGGAGTTCAAGGGAGTTATTCGCAGTCTGCTTCGGTGCATATCAATAATTCACTTAACCTTTTTGTGATGCCAGGAATTGCCATTGATCCGAGTAAATTACTGTATGGCAAAGTGGGGTACTCGGCTGCCAGCGCCAATGGCATTGATACTGATTTTTATATGGCTGGATATTCGCTGGGGCTTGGTTACAAGCAAATGATCAAAAATGGTTGGTATGGCTTTGGCGAATTTAACTATGCCAATTATGGCAGTCTCAATCGCTCAATTAATGGCACATTGGTTAATCCTGCTGGTCTACGGGTGCCAGCAACCTTAAGCTCTACTGTAAGTGCAAGCTCTTCGAATCTGTTAATTGGTATTGGCTACCAATTCTAAAATTTATTGCTTGGCGGGCATCTCTCTTACTAATTTATAGGCCACCGAGTATTTATAAATATTACTCACATACTGCACTGTTTCACTGCCAATCCGTTCGGCCACAATTCTTTCGACGTTATCAAACCAGATATTTGGATCTAGTCCTCGTTTAGCGGCCTCCAAACGCATCTGCTGAATCTTGCTAGGACCAGCGTTATAAGCCGCAAATGCAAAAAGCACCTTATCAAGCTCAGTCATTGGCTCATTGGCATAATACTTTTCTATTAAGTAGCGTACATACTTAACACCGCCATTAATATTGTTATTGAGGTTATGAATGTCGCCAACCTTTAATTCTTTTCCAGTTGCCGGCATCAACTGCATCACGCCAACGGCACCTACTCGACTCTTCACGTTTTGATCAAGCCTAGATTCCTGATATCCCTGGGCTGTCATCAATAGCCAATCAATCTTATATTGATCGCCATACTGCTGAAAAATACCTGCCATCGAATTAAATTTCTCAATTTCCTGGGGATTTGTTGCAGCCTTAACCCACTTTACTGACTTTAAATATGTCTGTAATTTTTGATTACCAAAGCTAGTGCCAATTTTATGATTGTCAGCAAAGGCATCCAGCGCAAGCTTTAATTGCGGCGATTTTTTGCGAAATGCAAAAGCAATATCCCCCCCACTACGAATTACCAAATCTTCGTGGATTTGAATATTGGGAAAAATATTTTTCCAAAATTTGGCTAAATAGAGATCACTTACGGTAATTTGCACTAGACCGGCCTGGACCATTTCCAAGATATCGTCAGTCTCAAAAATACCTGGAGCTTCTTTAATATTGATGGGCGGTAATTTTTCTTTAGAAAAATCGGTATTAACTTGTTTAAGACTCTGGTAGTAGCTTGAAGTTGGGTTAACGAACACCATTTTTCCTGATAAATCGTCAAGCTTATTTAATGCTGGGGCTTTTGCTGAACTGACTATCACTTCTTTTACGCCTTTTACAATCGGCGTTGAAAAATCAACTTGTGCTTCACGCTCAGGCGTAACGGTGAGATTGGCAGCAATAATATCGCCCCGGCCCGCAACTAAGCTTGGTATTAGTTGATTACGGGTAGTTGGGATAAAAATAAAATGGAGGCGTAAATTTTTCTTCGCGTATTTTGCATTCAGTTCTTTTTCAAATTCGGTCATCATGTCGTACATCAATCCCCTTTGCTGACCCCCTTTATCAAGAAAGTACAAGGTTTTGTTGTAGGGCACTAACACCCGAATAATGCGGCGATTCACCATCCCATCTAAATCACCCACCCAAACTTGATCAGGCGAGTTAATTGTTAAGTGATCACTGGGCAGCGGTTTTGCCAGCGCTAGATGACAGAAAAGACTACCGCTGATCAGAAAACCAGCAAGAAAATATCGCTTTAGTGCCATAGGGATGGAAAATAACAACAATTTGGTGCCCGAGGCCGGAATCGAACCGGCACGACCGTTTTATGGCCGGCAGATTTTAAGTCTGCTGTGTCTACCGATTTCACCACTCGGGCTAACTACGAAGATACGAATACTAACATTTTCAGCCCTGCACCTTGAAAAAAGGCTCCTTTTCAAGCCTAAAATAGCAGCATGATTCAGTCCCTCCGGCGCTCTCCTAGCCATTTCCTTATACGCCTTGCCTTATTCACCTCTCTAGCCCTGCTAGCCCTATTAGGGATTGTTGTGGCGGTCTATTTACTCTTTGCTCATACCGAACCCAGTGGTAAGCGGGTGATTAAGGGCTTAAATGAAGCGGTTTCAATTCAGTTTGACGCTAACGATATTCCCCATCTCAAAGCAAAAAATCCCAGTGATGCCCTCTTTGCTTTGGGCTACTTACACGCTAGCGAACGTTCATGGCAAATAGAAATTAATCGACGACTCGCATCTGGTAGGCTCTCAGAAATTTTGGGTGAAGAAACCGTCAAAATTGATCGCTTCATGCGTACGCTTGGCATCAAACATGCTGCCGAAAATCAACTCGAACGATATCCAATTGAAGCGAAACGTCTTTTGCAAGCTTATGCTGATGGGGTTAATGCAGGTAATGCCAATTTGGGCTGGGCTTTGCCAGTCGAATATTTTTTAACGCGGTCTAAGCCCGGCTATTTTTCACCTGCAGATAGTGTTGCATGGATGCTAGTGATGGCCCTCGACCTGGGCGGTAATTGGCAAAAAGAATTGCAACGCCTGGGGCTTGCGCAATACCTTACTACCGCACAGGTATGGGAAGTAATGCCTCCCTACCCCAATACAAATCCGGTGAGTAATGTCGATTTTGCCAAGCTCTATCAAGATCTACAGGTGTATCCAGCAAGTAAAACAACGCAGCTAAACCAACTGCCTCAATTACCGCAAGCGCAACTCCCAAATCGTCTGCTGAATAAAGCGGATTTACAGCTCAGTCAGTTTTTACCGGGCGGCAAAGAGGGTATCGGCTCCAATAACTGGGTACTTAGTGGTAATAAAACGGCCAGCGGTAAACCGCTCTTAGCAAATGATCCCCACCTTGGTTTAAGCGCCCCATCCGCCTGGTATTTTGTGCATATTGACGCACCTAAATTACAAGTGATTGGCGCAACCATGCCTGGCATACCTGCTGTCCTTATTGGCAGAACCAAGCAAGTTGCTTGGGGCTTTACCAATACTAACCCCGATGTACAAGATCTCTATCTGGAGCAATTAGACCTAAAAAATAGTAGCCTTTACCGCGGACCAGATGGACCACTGCCATTTCGGGTACGCGAAGAAATTATTGATATCAAAGGCGAAAATTCCTTGCGTTTTATCGTGAAAGAAAGCCGCCATGGGCCAATTATTTCTGATGCTTATGAACTAGCTAAAAATACCATTGATGCAAATCGGTATGCCCTTGCACTGCGCTGGACTGCGCTCGATTTAGAAAATCAATCACTGGCAACCTTACTAAACATGAATCGCGCTGAATCGATCGATGAGCTTAGAACTAGCCTACGTCATTTTTATGCGCCGATGCAAAATATTGTCATCGCTGATGCCGCTGGTAATATTGCCTTTCAGGTAGCTGGGGTTGCCCCAAAAAGAACCTTGCACCAGGGTTTATATGGCATTGCACCGGTACCGGGCTGGGACCGCCAATACGACTGGACGAGTTATATCCCATTTGATCAATTGCCAGCGAGCACTAATCCTCCTGAAGGTTGGCTGGCAAGTGCGAACCAACAAATTCTTGCTGACAATAATCCCAACCCCCTCACAGCTGATTGGGAGCTGCCGTTTCGCTACGACCGCATTAAACAACTACTAGAAGCACAAAATAAACATGATATGAATTCGATGCGGGGGTTACAAGGAGATACTTTGTCACTTGGGGCAACGCCGCTACTTGAACTATTTAAGAGCGTGCAATCGAATCATCCATTAAGTAATACTGCTAAGCAAATCACCAGTAACTTTGCTGGCGACATGGTGGTTAATTCAGCAGCACCCACGATCTTTAATGCTTGGGCGGATCAACTGACCCGCTTACTGTTCTCACGCTTAGGTGATTTATTTGCACAGGAATACGGTAAGCGGCGGCAATTTCGTGAAGCATTAATTTTGCAATTAGCCAATCCAAATAGTCCGTGGTGCGACCAGCCCGCTAGCCCTGCAGTGGAAAATTGTGCTGAAACTGCCAAGCTTGCCTATGATTTAGCTTTAGATCAACTTAGCAGCGCTTACGGAACCGACCCACAAAAATGGCTTTGGGGGCAAGCGCATTTAGCCATCGCTGAACATCGCCCCTTTAGTAAAGTTGCCTTACTGAATAGGGTATTTAATCTTGAGCATCCATTTCCAGGTGATAGCTTTTCAGTGAATGTAGGTCGACTCGAATTAGGTAAAGCAAAGCAGCCCTATGTTACGAAGCAAGCGGCTAGTATGCGGATTATTTTCGATTTCGCAGATTTAGATCAGTCGACTTTTATTTATCCTACGGGCCAATCCGGCTGGGTACAGAGTAGCCGGTACCGCAACTTGAACTCATTATGGGCCAATAATGAAGCGCTACCCCTTACCAGCAAGCCATCTGCTTATTTGCGCCAACTGGACCTCGTACCCAAATGACAATGCTGTATAAAATAGCTAAATTGAAATATTCCTTAAATCATAGAAAGATTCGCATGAAAAAATTACTTGTTCTGGTGGCTGGCTGTTTTACGCTATTGCCCTGTACTCCCGCCTTTGCTGCCTGGCAAGAAATTGGCTTTAATGATCAAGTGACTATTTATGTTGATATCACTACGATTAAAAAAGTGGAGGATGACAATATTCAAATTCTGTCGATGCTAGATTTAAAAACCCCCGGCAAAGATCCAAAAACAAATAAAGCCTTGAGCTCGATCATTGGCCTCAATGAGTTTGCTTGTGGCAAGCAAGCCTATCGCCCATTAGAGGTGAAGCTATTTACTGGTAATAAAGGAGCTGGCACCCTTATTTCTGATGAAAAATTAAGCAATAGCCCCTATGAGAAAATTACCAGTGGCTCGTGGGTAGTGGGGGTTTATAAAACCGCCTGTGGCATTAAATAAGCTCCAACCTCAGTCTCTATTCCGCGCGCTACTATTGCTGG
This sequence comes from Burkholderiaceae bacterium, assembly GCA_037139315.1. GTDB lineage: Bacteria > Pseudomonadota > Gammaproteobacteria > Burkholderiales > Burkholderiaceae > Polynucleobacter. Next base: position 4,405 of record JBAXGQ010000061.1, on the reverse strand, counting down.
CGTGTTTGCTGCAAGGTACTGCTTGTGCCCTCCCGGCGGCTCTTTTTGCTAGTGGTACATCTACCGCCACCGCCACTGCTTCTGCCACGGCCACCGCCTATCCCATCACGACTGCCGGGGTAGCTACCACCGTAACTACTGGTAAATCACCTACCGAACATGCCGTCTCTCAATTAACCCAAAAAGATTGCAGTTTGTTTCATCTTTTTACTTTTGATAAGGACTTTTGTGTCGATATACCAGCCGTTATCATGATTGATAAAAGCGCCCCTTATCAACCCCGCTAGTGCGATTCAGCTCGTCCCTATATTTAGCGCTATTATCATAAAAATAACAAAATCAAGAAAGAGGCGAGTTGAAAACCTACAATATTGCATCAATCCCAGGCGATGGCATTGGCAAAGAAGTTATTCCTGAATGTGAAATTGTTTTACAAGCGCTAGCAGCTAACCAGCCAATTACCTTTGCCTTTGAGCGCTTTGATTGGGGTGGTGATTACTATCGCCAGCATGGCAAAATGATGCCCGACGATGGCTTAGAGCCCCTGCGCAATAAAGATGCCATTTTGTTTGGTTCAGCGGGTGATCCCAACATTCCAGACCACATTACCTTATGGGGGCTACGTCTCAAAATTTGCCAAGGCTTTGATCAATATGCCAATGTGCGCCCTACCCGAATTTTGCCAGGCATTGAAACGCCATTGCGGCATTGCCAGCCCAATCAGCTTGATTGGGTCATCGTCCGTGAAAATTCTGAAGGAGAATACGCTGGTTTAGGTGGTCGGGCTCACCAGGGCCACCCTATTGAAGTAGCCTCTGATATGAGCATCATGACCCGCGTCGGTGTTGAGCGTATTCAACGTTTTGCTTTTAAATTAGCGCAATCGCGACCGCGCAAACACCTTACAGTCATTACTAAATCGAATGCACAACGTCATGCAATGGTGATGTGGGATGAGATCGCGCGCGATATCGCGCGCGAGTTTCCCGACGTTACTTGGGATAAAGAACTGGTTGACGCTGCAACTGCCCGCATGGTTAATCGCCCAGAATCACTCGACACGATCGTTGCCACCAATCTACATGCAGATGTCTTAAGCGATTTAGCAGCAGCCCTTGCAGGCAGTTTAGGCATTGCGCCTACTGGTAATATCGACCCTGAACGCCGCTATCCATCGATGTTTGAGCCTATTCATGGTTCGGCCTTCGACATTATGGGTAAAGGCTTAGCTAATCCGATAGGTACTTTTTGGTCTGCAGTGATGATGCTGAATCACCTAGGCGAACCTATGCTTGCAAACCGCTTAATGCAGGCAATCGAAGCCGTTACTGCTAATCCCCAATTACATACCCGTGATTTAGGCGGAAATGCCATGATGAAAGATGTAACTAACGCAGTTTGTGAGGAGATATCGCAATGAAAATTAGCCGTCTTATTGGTCTATTAATCCCTTTTATTTTGGTGTCTGCAAGCTTTCATACTTTAGCGCAGCCGCTTCCCGACAAAACCATTCAATACATCATTCCGTTTCCAGCTGCAGGCGAATCGGATTTAGTAGCGCGCTTACAGTCCGATGTTTCTGCTAAAAAATATAACCAACCGATGATGGTAATCAACCGTGCTGGCGCAGGAGGTGCATTAGTGTGGTCCCAACTCAATACCTATGCAGCCGACGGCACCATTGTTGCTGGAGTGAATATTCCCCATATTATTTTGCAACCGCTCGAGCCTAGCACTCAATATAAAACGGACGATATTAATGCAATTTATTACTATCACTTCACCCCAGATGCCTTAATGGTCTCGGCTGATAGTCCATACAAAAGCTATCAAGAATTTATTGCTGCCGCCAAAAAGAATCCAGGGAAAATGACTTTAGCGGGCTCAGCCCAATTTTCTGCTAATCACATGGCTACTGAACGGCTTAATAAATTAGCTGGCGTCAATGTGCAGTACATTCCATTTAAGGGCACTGGTGATTTAATTTCTTCTCTAATAGGCATGCACGTTGATGGCGCAATGGGTTACTTACCTTTAGCGATTCAACAAAAAGGCAAGGTACGCACGCTGGCAGTGGCTACCGAAAAACGTCATCCTGCACTACCTGATGTACCAACCTTTAAAGAATTGGGTCTTAATTGGGTCGATGGCGCCTATCGGGGAGTGGCTATGCCTAAAGCCACGCCTAAAGCATTGCAACAAAAAATGTCAGATTATTTTGCGCTCTTGAATGCCGATGCAGATAATAAAAAACGGCTTGAAGAAGCTGGGTTTGTCTTGGTTGATATTCCAATCAACAAAATACCCGCATTCATGAAAGAAAAAACGCCTGGCGCCCTAGAGGACGCAAGAAATGCAGGCTTACTCAAATAAAAACTGCTGAAGAATATCTAGGCCTTGGCAGCCTTGATGATACATTTAGCCATCTGATCAAAATAGTTACAGGCTTTTTGCGTTGGCTCAATGTATTTTCTGCGGCCATCGCTCGAATCGGGGACAATTTTTACCATCCCCTTTTTCTTTAATTGCTTTAGGCGACCATGTAAGGTTGCTTGAGAAGCAATCTCTTTTAGAGAGATAGCGTCAGCAATTAAGATGGGTTGATTTTTATTCCAGCGTAATGCCAAAGCACTTAATACTTCACGCTCAATTAAATCAAGACTTGGAGCTGCAGGTAATGCCTCAATGCTCTTAGTTAAGTTTAGGAAACGAAGATAAGCTGCGCTTGATTTCATAGTAGATAAAAATCCAATGTTGTTAGGGTATACCACTATAACATTATCTCAATATTTTTTCTGCGTTTGCCATGCTAAAGTTGGCAATGGTAAGTCTTCCAGTATGATTAATTTGGTGCTTTTAGAACAAATTGAAAATTTAGTGATTTCCCCCCTCCCCAAATTGGGAGCGATTTAGCGCCATGCGCAATCTAATGACCCCTTTCATCATTATCGGTATTGCCAGTGTCTGGATTGCCCTATTTGTTTTAAATGAATATATCTTTAGATTCACCCAAATCTCACCCGCGATCAATCTGATCTTTATACCCGCAGGTTTACGCCTCATTTCAGTGATTGTATTTTCTTGGTTAGGAGTGATAGGTCTATTTGTGGGCGGCGTATTAATTGGCATTCACTTTATCGAGCTAGCCCCACTGCAGGCAATCCTCCTTGCTGCCCTCTCGGCTCTATCGCCATTTGTTGCCTATTCAGGAATTGCTAGAGCACTTAAATTGAAGCCATCATTAGATGGCTTGTCGGCGCGCGATCTACTTATTATTGCCATTAGCGCAGCCCTTCTTGGGAGTGCATTTCATAGTCTATTTTTTCTATTAAATGGTAGTGTGAATACGTTTATTGATCCCTTTATTCAAATCTTCATAGGTGATCTATTGGGGATGCTGTTAGTTTTATATTGCGCAAAATTTGGCATCTGGGCTTATCGGCAAATCTATTCTAGCTAGCATCTAAAATAGTAAAAGATTCCAGTAAATTTTTAAAGGCTGCTGGCTGAATTGCGTTGGGGCCCAAAAATGGATTGTTATACAGCACCAATAAAAAGAATACGATGCCAAGTGAGGCGCCAACGATTGTAGTCATTAACGCATGCATCCGAATATTATGAGTTTTAAACAGTACAGAAAATAAGATTAACAACTCAGCACTCAGAAATAAAGCTGCCCATAAGGGAGGATCAATAAACGATTTTGCATTCTCTATCCGCGCACGCCGTAATTCGCGATACTCCGATAGTTGCCGCAGCATTTCTTGTTGTGCCGAGAGCTCGCCCAGAGTATTGGGCTTAAAATTGACTATTAAGCTCTCAACCGCATTAAATTCCTTAAATGCCTTTACATCAAATTGTCCCTGGGTGAGCAAAGGCCACTCAGTTTTAATCACTTCAGTCGCATAGTTTTTTAGTTGACTCTTACCTGCGTCTTTAACTTCGGGTGGATAAGCATTAATGGTGCGATACAGGTTATAAAGTCGATGGGCTTCTTGTAACACTCGATCGTTGACAGTATTGTAATTTTGCCAAACAGAAATAGTTACAAAAGCTAAAATAAAGCCAAATATAGTTGGCATTGTATTAGCGAAAATTTCCCCAAAGATGCCCTGGTCACTAAGGCGCAGCCAAGTGCAATATTTTTGCGCCAGAAAAAGAGTGAGTAAACTACAAATAACAAAAATACTCACCATCAAGACGAGCAGACCAGTTGCTGAAAGATTATTAATTAAATTGATCATGGCTTAACTGGAGCCCATACCAGAGAAAAATAGTTTTTCGAGAATTTCATGCAATTTCCATATAATCGCTAAACTTATTAGAGTTTTGTATTTAATAAGAGTAATAAATAGTCTATAGTATACGCATGGGTCTAAAAAAATCTCCTCCCACGTCGAGCTCA
>JBAXGQ010000060.1:0-9869 GCA_037139315.1 Burkholderiaceae bacterium | reverse complement strand
GTAATTTAGTAGTTGCTAGTGTTACGTCTAATTTTCATCCTGTCAACTGGTTTCATATTTATTTCAACCAGCGATGAATACCAAGAGCTTAAAACCCTATATAAATCAGCAATATTAGCTTCAATGAGAACTAGGCTTTCCTCGCTGAATCTAACTTAATTAACAAGCTTAAGCGGCAGCCAACCCTTTTTCATCGAATACGCTTTCAAATAAAACCAAGCTTAAATAACGCTCAGCTGTATCGGGCAATACCACCACAATCGTTTTACCCGCATATAGAGATTGTATTCAAATTAATGCCTTAAAAAGGCATTAATTAAAGATGAAGTTGCTATTAGCTAAGCACTAAAAGTTAGAAGTAAACCTGGGTTTATTTCTTTTTGAACAGGGTAACTAATAGTATGCCTGTTAAAAGCACAAACCAAATTAAAGACCAAACTGGTACTGAGAGCCCAAAGATTAAGGGCAATTGCGCTGTACAAAAGCCATCGGCCTTAAATAGCCAAGGTAGGCCATTGACGATCTGGAATTGATTAATCCAGACTTCAAGAGGATCAATTCCACAGGACACCTCAGGGTGAGACAAAATCCACACGTGCCGACTGGCAACACCTAGACCAAAAATACTAAAGATCAAGGCAAGAGCCTGAAACCAACGCGCAAAATAGGCAAAGCTAGCAGCCATGAAGCACATAATTGCGATGCCCAAGAAACCAACCCGCTGCAAAATACACAAGGGACATGGTGCATAGAAAACACCTTGATAACCGACTTGCTGTAAAAAGATCGCCACAATGATCAGCAAAAAAGAGACGATGGAAATATAAAGATAGTGATTAGGCTTCATGGCTAGATATTAAAGCAAACAGGCAAGCATTCCAGTAGATCATTCATCAAAATGGTGCCAATCGTTTGAAATACACCATTATTTCAATGGTGTTGAGGTATTGCAGATATCTTCCAACAGCAGCAGCATCGCGGTACAGTCTTGCTGTGCTCTGCCCCACGGCTTTGCTAAGGAAAATAGCTCGCGCGAAACACCACCCAAAAAGAGTGGTACCCCTTCCGTCTTGGCAAGCTCAATTGCCAAACTAATGTCTTTTAAACCAAGCGATAAAGGAAAGTCTGGGGTAATGTCACCAGCTAAAACCTTTTTCGGAAAATTAACATTAATTTGCCCTCTACCAGCAACCGTATTTTGTAATACCTTGACTGTCGTATCGCGATCGAGGCCCAACTTGCCAGCAAACATGAGTGTTTCAGCAGTAAGTACCATACTCACCATACTCATATAGTTATTAATCAGCTTTAATTTAATCGCATTACCTATGGGTCCGATATGCATAATGTCTTTGCCAAAATTTTCTAATAAGGGCTTAACTTCATTCAAGGTTGCTTCATCTGCGCCAACCAAAACCAATAGGTCGCCATTTGCAGCATCTGTTGGAGTACGTCCCATTGGCGCGTCAATGGCTCTTAATCCCATTGCTTGAAGACGTTCGACAGTTTTCATAAAACGGGACGCATTGCCCGTACTCATTTCGATTAAAAGTGCATTCTTTGGCATGCTTGCCGCTGCTCCATTCGTGCCGAATAGCGCCTCATCAATAAAATCAGAGTCGGGTAGCATCGTAAATACATAATTGGCATTCTGCGCAGCATCGGCTGGAGAACTTGCAATTCGGCAATTTGTATAGGACTTAAATTCAGCGAATGCCTGAGGATTAATGTCGTAAACCGCTATTTCATGGCCAGCCTGAGCAAGTCGCAAAGCCATTGGGCGCCCCATCACTCCTAGGCCAATAAAGGCGATTTTTTTAATTTCCATTACAGCCTCAAAGTTAATTACACATCCTAAACTTCATAACCACTCATGGTGTCTCTTGAATGTGTTGCTTTATTAGTCTGGCTTAGCCCCAGAATCCTTAATTAATTTGCTATATTTTTGAGATTCAGCATTCACAAATACTGCAAACTCTTTTGGCATTAATGGTGCAGGAACTGCGCCTTGCGCTGATAAGAGTTCATAAAAATTTTTCTCTGCCGCAATTACACCAATATCAGTAGCAATCTTATCGACAATCTGGTTATTCGTTCCCCTGGGCACAAAAATGCCCTGCCAATTTTCAATATTAAAACCTGGAAAACCTGATTCTGAAACAGTGGGCACTTGTGGCAACAAAGGTGATCGCTTGAGGGTCGTGACGGCTAAAGGTCGTAATTTTCCAGCAATAATATGCGGCAATGCTGGTGGAATACCCGCAAAAAATAAATCAACTTGCCCGCCTAACAAATCGGTAATTGCTGGAGCCCCACCTTTATAGGGAATATGCGTCATTGATACGCCGGCCATTAATTGAAAAAGTTCACCAGCTAGATGTTGCGGTCCGCCACTTCCAGAAGAGGCGTAATTGACTTTACTGCCTTGGGTTTTAATCATTTGCAATAATTCAGGCATATTTTTAACTGCTGACTTGCTATTGACCACCAAGACTAAAGGTGAGGATGCAACGCGCGCGACCGGAATAAAATCTCGACTGGGATCAAACGGCATCTGAGCGTATAAATAGGGGTTGATGGTGATTTCAGCAGGCGAAGCTAAGAGTAAGGTATAGCCATCTGCTGGGGCTTTAGCGACTAAGTCTGCACCAATATTTCCACCTGCTCCAGGCTTGTTTTCTACCAGAACTTGTTGCTTCCATAGTTGGCTAAGCCGTACCGCAAGGGCTCTACCAACAACATCAGTTGCACCGCCAGGCGGAAACGGGACAATAATCTTAACGGGCTTATCTGGATAAGGAGATTGAGCAAGAGCTACAGTTCCATAGCTTGCAACTAAAAACAGAAGTGGTAATAAAAATTTGAATTTAATCTGCATATTATTTTCATTTCTTTAGTTGCTAAAAAATATTAGTCTATTGACAGTGAACTCGCTTAATTAACTACCCCTACTAATCACCTCAACCATTTTTTTGCTGGGGTCAACCCGTAAAATTTGTCCGCTCTGTAAGACCTGAGTAATGTCTTCAGTAAAGCCGCTCAGCATGCTGATATCGCCCTGCGCTGCGCCCTGCACTAAGATTGGATTTACAGAATTAAAAATAATTGCCAATGGCGCGATATTACGTGACTTCATCTCATACAGCATCCAAGCACTTGCAACGCCGCCTTTAGCAGTATCGAGCACTAAAATTTTATCCTTATACGATTGACCAAATAGCTTATGACTGGGTCTAGAGAAAGTACCATTAATTCGGTCTAAATCGTAGCGTGCCGAGAAACCATCGCTGGCAGATAAACATTCGCCCTCAACCATACTGCCTAAAGCATGTTTAGCATAATAAATTGTGCTCATGATAATTTCCCTGTCTCAGCTGCTCTTACACACTCTTCCATTGAAGCCAACATCGGAATATAGCCATACCCACCTAATATATTGACCATTTTTGCGCTATTGGTAGCAAGCCGCTTCCAGCCATTGGCGGTGGCAATTTCTCTGGCATATGATTGATAAAAGCACATTCCAGAAAATACGGTGCCACCAGCATCCTCAATGGTTTTAGTAAGCCCCATGCGGTCTGAATCCGCTTTGACCTGCGGGCTAGTCACTGCAAGTAAAGGAATTTTAAATTGCTTGCCTTCACACAAATCGGCTACTGAACGCATTTCAATTAAGCTTAACTGTGGCGCTGAAAAAACCACCACATCAACGTCATCAGTTACTCGATACGAGCTTTGCAAAGCCATCACGTCTGCATAAGCAATCTTGTTAGGCGATAGTTGATCAATTCCTAAGTCTTGCGGTCTCAGTGCTTCAGGGGTAATTTCAGCAATATGAAATAGTGCCGTAGAACCAAAGCTAGCCATCGCCGCCCCAAAGTGCTTGAGGCTGTCTGAAGTGGGTACTGAACTCACCCCTTCCAAAATGGGAACAGCCCAGTAATTACCTGTTTGCTTACCAATATAAGCGCCTAAAGCACCCCATTCGTTTAAGGAGTTTGGCATCCAATCAATCGAAAAACGCTGTGATGGCCTGCGATAGGAATTCAGGTGATATCCATAACGCGGTGTTCTGCCCGTTAATCCTGCTGATAATGCCGATGGCCCACCCTCAAAATTGGAGCGCGCACCACAAATTGAATTTGAATAAATGACTACACCCGTATCACCAAAAGCCACATGCTCACCATAAATCGGCGCCATGATAGTTTGGTAATTAATACAGGTATCGGTCATCGATACGCCCATCTTCACAAAGGCGGCGATAGCACGCCGCTCGAGATCGAGCATTTTCTCGGTTTGGCCTAATTGCTTGGCTTTAGTAAAGTCTGTACCCCTTGGGTCGGTAATCGTCGGAATGCTAACCACCCGATCTTTAGAAGAGTTCTTCGCTAAGCCCTCAAGCCAAACTACGCCAGCTTCGCCAAGACTTTCGGTGTCGGCCATAATGTGCGCCTGCGCTACCTCAACAAAATCTTCAGCCTCAAAAAAATCACCGACTTTAATTTGATGCTGGATTGCTGCTTGCTTAACAGGCCCAAATTCACCAGCTAGCATCGCTTGTTCTTTTTGGTTTAATTTCATTATTGTTATAGCCTTAAAAGAATAATTACAAACACGTAGAAGCGCTTTAAACCCCGCAAGGGGTATACCCTTAATTTATAACAGTATAAATTAATCTTTTATGGGATCCTAGCTATTTACCAAAGCCAGGGCTTAGCAAAAAACGGTATGAAATCAAAGGGATTAACGCTTTAAGAATAGCGCTAGTAGAACTACTGCTACGATTTGAGCAGCAATAAAGCCTAAGGTATCAGCTGGAGCGATTCCAACGAAGGTATTGGTTAGGCTTCTAGCTACTGTTACGGCAGGGTTGGCAAAAAAAGTAGATGAAGTAAACCAATATCCTGCAGTCACTGTTAGAGCAACTAGCATAGGAATACGGTCCTTTGCACTTCGATCGCCAAGATAAATTACGCTGAGTAAAACTAGAGTTGAAAAAAATTCACTAGCCCACATACCCATGCCAGTTCTGACTTTGCTTGATTCTTGCAAAATAGGTAAGCTAAAAATAAAGTGGGTAAGCCAAATACCAGCTATAGCGCCAGTAAATTGGCAAACCCAATAAGCAAGCATTTTGCTTTTATCGATATGGCCTAATTTCCAGAACATTAAGCTCACAACCGGGTTAAAGTGCGCTCCTGATATTGGCCCAAGCAAGGTAATTAAGACATATAAACCAGCACCTGTGGCAATGCTATTACCCAGTAAAGCCACGGCATCATTACCACCACCCAAGGTCTCACCCATAATTCCAGAGCCAGCAATAATGGCTAATAAGAGAGCTGTGCCAATAAATTCGCTCAGATAACTTTTCATGCTTTTGTATGAATTTCTCTAAGACTCATAGAATCTAATTTATCCAAAGGAAGAGCAGCCAATATATCTAAGCGTTTTTTAAGCCCGTTTTTTACCTCGTTAAACGCTTTGCGCTTTTCTAGGTCTGTGCCTTGAACCTGTGATGGATCAGGAAACCCCCAATGAGCAGTAGCTGGCTGCCCTGGCCAAAACGGACATTGCTCACCAGCCGCATTGTCACAAACAGTAATAATAAAATCCATCTTGGGGGCATCAGGTTCACCATAAACGTCCCAGCTTTTCGATTTCAATTGGCTGCGAACCATTCCCAATTCTTCTGCAATGTCTGCAGCGATTGGATTTACGCTGGTACCAGGTGTAGAGCCTGCAGAGAACCCAATAAATTTCCCACTCGGATGCGTAGAGGCTAAGGCCTCACCAATGACTGAGCGCGCAGAATTATGGGTACATAAAAAAAGGATATTGTATGGCTTCATTTACAGGCCACTTTTTTATTTACTCTTTTAATAGCACACGTCTTGCCACTGCAGCAGTTTTCCAAAAGAAATTCACTCAGATTCGTTACTAAGGCAACATTAGGTCGATAAATTAAATTGCGGCCTTGTCGCTCAACCACCAATAGACTAGCCTGCACCAACTCTTTTAGGTGAAAGCTCAGGGTGGCATTAGGAATGCCTAATTTTTCAATTATTTGTGTAGGCGTTAAACCAATATCACCCCTTTGCACAATCAGGCGAAAGATATTGAGACGACTTTCTTGCCCTAAGGCGACAAATGCTTCTACGGCTTCTGTATTTTTCATATTTCCATAATAATGGAAATTTATGACAAACTGATTACAAGCTCATGACAAGCCCTGTTTCTGGCTTACTCTGGCTTAATACCGGAATCTTTAATCGTTTTAGCCCATTTCAGCGCTTCATTCTTTTGAAAGGCGCCAAAAGCTTCCGGGGTCATTGGCTTAAATTTAGCGCCCTCAGTTTCTAAACGCTTTTGCACTGCAGGCTGTTGCATGATTTTGATAATCTCTGCATTGAGCTTATTAATAATAGGTTTTGGCGTACCTGCTGGAGCAAAAATACCAATCCAGTTACTGACATCGAAGCCGGGTAATGTTTCAGCTACTGTTGGCACATCGGGTAGTGAACTGGCTCTGCTACTACCGATCACTGCTAAAGCCTTTAATTTATCCGTTTTCACATAAGGTAAAACTGTGGGCATCGTTGCAAACATAACTTGGGTTTGCCCGCCAATTAAATCTGTAATTGCAGGGGCATTCCCTTTATATGGAATATGCGTCATATCCACTTTTGCTAATGACTTAAATAATTCGCCAGCCAAATGGCTTGTTGTGCCCATACCGCCAGAGCCATAAGAAACTTGGCCTGGACGCGCTTTAACATAAGCAATTAATTCAGTGACATTTTTAACTGGAATTGTGGGGTTAACAACCAATAAGCCTTCAGCATCTAAAACATAAGCAACGGGCTCAAAATCTTTTAGCGGGTCATAGGGCATATTTTTCATGAGATATGGGTTTACCGCATGACTACCAATATTACCCATTACCAAGGTATAGCCATCGGCTGGGGCTTTTGCCACAAAGTCTGCGCCAATATTGCCACCGCCACCTGTTTTATTTTCAACCACGACGGGCTGACCCAACGACTCACTCAATCCCTGGCCTACTACACGAGAAAAGGTATCGGCAATTCCCCCGGTCGCAAATGGCGAAATAATTTTAATGGGCTTATTGGGATAAGGCTGACTTTGGGCGCTTACCGCACTTACATTAGCGATAAATGCGATAAAAACAATAAATACACGGATAAATAAAAATTTCATGATTGTTAACCCTTTAATCAATTAATTTAACGCTTCTGCAAATAACATCTCAAAATCTTTTTTACTCAGTGGTCGCGGATTCGATGCACTTGAATGATCTTTCAAGGCGCCCTCCACCATTGCAGGAATTATCTCGCGCGTTACACCCATGGCACTTAACGATTTAGGTAGATTGAGTTTTTGATTTAAATTCTCAATAAATCGATCCAGTGAAGTGCCATTAGGCACTCCCATAGCTATCTTTAATGCGGCAAACTTTTCCGTGCAATACGATTCATTAAAGCGCAGCACTGCTGGCAGAATTACCGCATTTAAGGTGCCATGATGAAGTACCGGCGACTTAATGCCACCCAATGGATGCGACATCGAATGAACTGCGCCAAGCCCTTTCTGAAAAGTTAGGCCACCCTGCAGCGAAGCCATCATCATGTTCCATCTCGCATCGCGATTAGAGCCATCTTTAAATGCAAGCTCGATCCATGTTGCAGCGCGTTTAGCTCCATCAATTGCAATAGCGTCAGCCGGCGGGTTAATGCGGGGAGAAAGATAAGTTTCAATGCAGTGAGTCAAGGCATCCATACCCGTTGCTGCAGTAAGACTGGGAGGCAAGCCCAGTGTTAACTCAGGATCACAAAGCGCTATTTTGGGAATGAGGTGGGGACTAATAAAACCCAATTTACGACCGTCTCGAAGAGAGATTAAAGCTGCCCGCCCCACTTCACTGCCCGTGCCTGCAGTTGTGGGTACTGCAATCACCGGTACAACTTTAGGGCTGATCTTTTCAAGGCCGCCCAAAATGACTGCATACTGCTCAATGGGTCCTGGGTGGGTAGCCAATAAGGCCACGCCCTTAGCCAAATCAATTGATGAACCACCGCCAATGGCAATAATCCCATCACATTTTTCAGCTAAGTAAACTTGGACGGCCTCCTCTACCGCATCTTCGGTCGGATTTTGTGGGGTCTTAGCAAATAAAATGGGATTAAATTGGCTAAGTAATTGTTGAATATCGCCCACTATTGCAGTTTTACTGAGAAATGGATCAGTTACTAGCAGCGGTTTGCTAATGCCTATACTGCTTAGTAAGTTTGGAAGCGTCTTAATCGCTCCATAATCGAATTCGATGCGAGTTAAGTATTGAATTGTTGCCATAACTAAAAAAGTTGCCTTAGTTTTTTGATCATTGGTAACTCAATTAATTTACCCTCGTAAACAATGGGCCTACTGGGATCTATGGCATACATCGCCAGTATTTTTTCCGCCCGCGCGATTTCTTCTGCACTTGGAGAAAATGCTCGCTTAATCGTGCTCACTTGACTGCCATGCTTAGTCACCATCCCCATCATGCCTAACGCTTTAGATCTCAAGCAATAGTTATATAGCTTTTCTTGGTCTGCAGATGCATCAACAAATGGTGCAGGAGAATCAAACACTAAAATACCGCCCAGCGCAGCTGCATGTACCACTTTAGAGCGGCTATAGAGCAATGGCTCCCAATCCATCTCACAACCAATTGCCGTTGAAAGATCAAATCCACCGAAATACAGTCCTTTTAACTTTGGATGTGCGCAAGCAATAAGTGAGGCATGCTCTAAGCCCTTTGCTGTTTCGATGATTCCAAATAAATTCAATGGAGAATTTTTTTCCTCCAAAAAATGACTAACCTGGATTAACTCTGCTACTGATTCAAGCTTGGGAATTAATAAGGTAGAAATAAAGGCCGGTTGATTGACTAACATGTCTAAATCACTTTGCCCATCTTCTGAATCAAGTGAATTCATTCGCACGATATATTGCGCTGATTTTGTGGGTGTATAGGTTTCTAAAAATTGTTTGAGGGCTAAGCGACCCTCCTCTTTTCGGTCTAATGGTACCGAATCTTCTAGATCGATACAAACAATATCAGCACCACATTCAGCTTCATTATTTAATTCAGCAAGGCGCAAACCACCCCAAAATAAAGAAGCGTAATGATTTTTCTTTGAATTATCGGGCATTGCAGACTTATTTTTTCAACATATTGTCGTAATTGACGTTTAGATGTGCCTCTACGGGATCAGCACCCGCGCGAATTTCAGCAATGACACGATCTTCAGTAGCTTTTACTTTTTGGGCAAAAGCGAGCACTTCTACAATGTGCTCCATAGGCACAACCACGGTACCATTTTCATCTGCCAAAATAAAGTCGCCAGGTCGCACAGGTACGCCAGCTAACATCACTGGTATGCCATAACCTGCACAAGAAGAGCGCCCACGAACAGATTGTTGCGCAATACCTTTGGCATAAACAGGCATGCCATAAATTTTGTATTCATCCACATCACGTACAACGCCATCTGTGACGCAGCCAACTAATCCATTATGTTTAGCGGTTGCCCCAGCAACACCACCAAAGGAGTTGACAAAGGGGTTTTCTGACGCATCGACTACCAAAACTGAGCCTGCTCCACCAAGAACAATCGCCTTTAGCGTACCGATAACGGTTGACTCTTCTGCCTGTCCAAATGGAAGATACTTTAAAGTAGCCGCTGGGCCAGCAACTTTAGCGCATGGGTATATTGGCAATATGCCTTGGGGGGCACCATTGATACCAAGCCGATCGAGGGCATCGGATACATTTGAAGCCGATACATTTAAATATTGAC
>JBAXGQ010000059.1:0-9937 GCA_037139315.1 Burkholderiaceae bacterium | reverse complement strand
CATCCTCTAATTCTAGTATCTTTATACGAAAGACCTTTAATATGAACCAAATTAAAGAATTTATTCCTGGGCAAAAAGTAGAGCACGTTAAAACAGGTGGCTTATATCAGATTGTTTGTTTGGCTAAGATTGAAGCCACACTCGAGGATGCATATGTTTATCAAGCACTCTCGAACATGACATTTTGGATTAGACCCAAAGCAGAAATGTTAGATGGACGCTTTATAACAACATAAAGCAATAGAAAATAAGAGCCGCTAAAGCTGGTATTTATCTTTTTACGTCAATTTCTTCCATCACAGTTACTGTAATAGGTTTTTCTAATAGCGCCTCAATTAACTTGCGGTAGGTTTTATAGTGTTCAGTTTCACGATGCGCTGCAAGCGCAGATTGGCCGGCATAACATTCAACCAAGTGAAAGCTATTACCTGTATTAGATTTAAAAAAATCATATTGATAGCAGCCTGGCTCAGCGCGCGTAGGCTCAACCATGTTAGCTAGAATTTTTTGTACATCATTCAGATAATTCTCTTTTGGATAAAATGAAGCAAATACATTAATTTTGTCACTCATAATTTTGTCCTTTTATTAAAAAAATTAATTTTAGCCAGTGACGCTAACTGTTCTAAATTCAAATTGGTCCCAAGCATAAGCGTCTGGGAAATCTACATCAGTCCAGTTGAGGTCAACTGGATGAGCTGTTTCAGCAAAAGTCATGGTCAAATTATATAAAACTTTTGCATCTGATGGCAGTGTAGAAATTGTATATTGATCTAAATAAGGTAGGATGATTTCAATGCGACTCAACATTGCCTCATAAAAAACTTTTAATTGGGGCAGCGTAATTGAGTGTAATTTTTGATATCTTGCTGCCTCATTATCTAATGCCCACTCGTCAACAAATTTCTGTAAATCCAAAAATTGTGAGGGAAGAATTTGATTACTCATATATCTAAGTCTCCTCATTCAGCATATCATCAGCCGCACGATAATGATTTTGAATTAATTGTTCTTGCTCTGACAAGAACATGTATGGCAAACCTCCACTTGCAATACTCTCGTATTGAGTTTCCATCGTTGCCAAATCTTCGCGCAATACCTCACGATTCCGCACTAAGGAGTGGGCTTGAGCAATACGGTCAGAAGGTTTATCAGTTTTATAACTAAAACGCATCACTCGAATATCAGTTTTATTGTGCGAGATGGGCCAAAAAAGCATAATTGAATTGGTATTAGCTTGTGGACCAATCACAATATTGGGAAATAAATGCACGATGTCAAATGCCCACTGCTTAAACCGGGATGGATTTACCCCAATGGGCAATTTATCCATCTCAAACTGAACAAATGACGGAAACATTGGGCGAGAATATTTATAGAAAATACCTTCTGCTGGAGTTGGCTTATGGTTAGGATTACCATGAGCAGAATACCGGCCAAAATGTTTCCCTACTTCTAAGTAAGGGCGATGTCGATTTGGATTACTTGGGCTACCTTGATAATCTGGTACTGTATTTTTATGAATAAAAATATTGTGATACCCCTCACAAAATGCATTAACTGCTAAGTTCCAATTAGTATTAACGACTACTCGGTGATCCGCTACCTTAACTCTGTTATCAGAAAACCCTTTATATTGACCATAAATATCTCCAAGCCACTCTTTTAGAGTCTGCGCAGGATGCTCTTCAAAATTAACGAATACGATGTCTTCCCAAACCTCAGAATGAATTTCTATTAGACCCAATTCATCTTTTTTCATATCTTTGAATTGGGTTGCGTCCGTAACCCCAATTAAATTGCCGGTATTTGAAAATGTCCACGCATGAAATTGACATTGAAAAAATTTACTGCAGCCTTCTTTGCCGTGTACTAATTTATCGCCCCGATGTCGACATATATTGCGAAATACTCGAATTTTTTCGTCTTCGCCACGCACTATTATTAAAGAGGCCTTGAGAGGAGGAACGTCAGTCACTATGTAACTTCCTTTCTCCACTAATTCCTTTGAGGTACCAATAATGAGCCACGACTTGGAAAATATTTTTTTTACTTCTTCGTCAAAAAATTCTGGTGCTAATCTTTCTGTCATTGGAATGGTATTTCTTAGGCGACTGGTGTCACCTTTAAAAATAGTGATGCATTCATTTGTCATAATAATTTATAGTTTATTTAAGGAAGATAAAACCATATCTCCGAGCGATTGAAAGCGCATATGGCTACGAATACGTTCCATAATTCCTGATGTTAAAGCAACAAATGTAACTTCACGCTCTGGATCAACCCAAAATGCCATTGAACCCAGACCCCAACTTCCAAAACTTTTAGAGGATGCTAATGTAGCAATATGACTTGGAAAGATGCCTTCGCCTCGCAGGAATAAACCTAAACCTAAATATGCTGGAAATGGAGCTAAACCATGCAAAGCACGGGAATTATTCATCATGCTATTAGGTCTTAGACCAGTTTGATTTGACGTCATCAATGCCACCATTGCCGGAGACAAAACTCGTGTACCATCCAACTCTCCTTGCAGACGCAAGGCTTCAGCAAAACGCATAATATTAGGTGCCGTGGAAAAGCCACCTCCCCCAGCAGCTAATTCAGTAGTTTCTGTTATGCCTTTATCACGCGTCATTAAATATTGATGATTTAACTCGGGTGAATCTAGATCACGAACCACAACTGGTACACGGCGATTATCTAATCGCTTAGAAATTCCAAAAGAGGTGTCAAACATACCTAGTGGTTGGAAAATATCCTCTGCCATGATGGTCCTAAATGAGCGCTTTTTCTCATCTAATCGACGAATAATTTCTGCCAAAATGGTATAGCCCGTCATTGCGCTATAACTTACTATTTCGCCGGGGGGTGTTTCAAGTGGTAAATCACAAATTGCCGCAACACTCTTTTCTAAAACCCCTAAATCGGGGATTGGAATTGGGGCCGGGGCCATACCTAGACCTGCAGTATGGGTAATGATATGTCCAACGGTGACACCCTCTTTGCCGCGTTTAGCAAATTCTGGGATGATTTCAGCAACCTTAGTTAGTAAACTGACATCGCCACGCTGGACACAGCGAAGCAACGCTGTTGCTGTTAAAGCCTTGGATACCGACATAATGCTAAAAATAGCATCTTCCTGCATCGGTCGTTGTGTTTCTCTTTCGGCATAGCCTAGTGTTAAATCAAGAACTAACTGACCCTTACGGGCCACCATAATTCGAGCGCCATCATATTTTTTATTTGCTATATCGCCTTCTACACGTATTTGAACGCGATTTAAGGAGTCTCGATCAAATCCCAATGTGCTTGGATCTACTAAAACAGTATTTTTCATCATTACTGTTCTGCCTTAATATTATTTGCTTTAATTAGCTGACCCCAACGGTTGAACTCACTTTGCATGTAAACCGTTAATTCTTGTGGGGTCATACCAGATTGCCGCACAATCACTCCCGCTTTTGTTAGTGCGGCCCTAGCCTCAGGATCAGCAATTACCGCATTCATTTCTCGATTTAGGTAATTAACAATTGCTTGAGGTGTTTTAGCGGGCAGCAAAATACCCTGCCAAAATGCAAGGGTAATGGGGATCCCTTGCTCGGTAAAAGTAGGCACTTCAGGTGCATCAGGGACGCGCTGTAAGGTATCAACTCCCAAAACGCGTACACCGCCTGATTTAACATGGCCATACGCCAAACTAAGCGGTGCCATCGTGACATCTACTTGGCCGCCAACCACTGCCGCAAATGAGGGGCCAGAACCTTGATAAGGTATATGTAGCATATTAATTTTTGCTAGGTCATTAAAAGCCTCGGTACGAATATGTGCACCGCTCCCCAAGCCCCAAGTCGAGTATGTGTACTTACCTGGATTGGCTTTAGCTAGTTGAATAAACTGCTCTAAGGTTGTTGCGGGGATTTTAGGGTTAATAATCAAAGCGTTTGGCATACTGCCCACTACACCAACAGGAATAAAGTCTTTAAGTGGATCGTAGCGTGGTTTGGCAAAAAAGTGAGGGAGAACAGAATGCGTATCTCCCACCGTGTACTCCATTGTGTATCCGTCAGGCGCCGCTCGAGCCACAAACTCTGAACCCACAACTCCGCTTGCTCCGGCACGATTTTCAATAATAATTTGCTGCTTAATACGATCGCTCAGAAACTTAGCAAAAGTTCTAGCCACATTATCAGTTCCGCCCCCGGGTGGATATGGCACGATCATTTTGATCGGTCTATCTGCTGGATAGTCTGCATAGGCCAAATTGATGCCCCCTGCTAAGGTCAGTAAGCACCAAATAAGTTTTGCAAGTAATTTCATTATTTTGTCCCCATCTTCTGTTTTTTCTAATTCTAGGGGTTATTCCATTATTTATCTATGAAATAATATGAATAATAACTATTAATATTTTGCATAATATGGACATCAAATTACTCTTTGCTTTCTTGGCCTTAATGCAGGAAAGGAGTGTTTCCAAGGCAGCAGAGCGCCTTGGCATTAGCCAGCCTACCCTAAGTCACTCCCTAAATAAATTGCGTGACTTATTTGATGACCCTCTTTTATTGCGTTCGCGTGGCGGAATGATCCCTACGCAACGAGCCCTTAGATTGGAGCCATCAGTAGAAACCCTAGTTGAAAATTATAAAAGCCTAATCAAAGCAACCCACCCTTTTAATCCGAAAAATTCGACCCGCACTTTTGTTTTAACAGCTCCTGAACATGCCGAGCACATGTTGATTCCATTGGTGATCAGAAAAATTCGCGTTGATGCACCCGGTATTCGAATTGTGATGCGTGCGCCAGATCCTGATCAAGCATATGACCTACTTGAGCGTGGTGAAATTGATTTGCGTATTGCCTGGCTGCTAAAACCAGCACCATCTTTACGCTCATTTCATCTTTTCCAAGACCAAATTGCATATATTGCTGATCGCGATCATCCAACTCTAAGAGGCAAACTAAACCTTACAGATTTTATTAGCCTCCCTCATGCTCGCACAGAAAGTGCTGGATCTAGAACGACGAACTTAGTTATTAATAATGGTATTGAGCGCATACAAAAAAAATTGTCGCTAACTTTTCAAATGCAAAATTTTATGACCGTACCTATGACCCTAAAAGGAACCGATATTATTGCTGCCGTTCCACGCGGTTTAGCTATTAGGCTAGCTGAAAAACATGCTTTGCAAATATTAGAGCCGCCCCTAAAGCTACCAAAAATTAATTACTCTGCTTATTGGCATGAAAGAAATCAACGCGATCTTGGTCATAGGTGGTTAAGACAGGTAGTTCTCAATGCAGCGCAGGAATTAAAAAGCTGATGGGTTGGGTAATTTCATTTTAAGTAGGTTTTTTTAAAATAACTGAATCTACTTCCCATCAACCCCTCAGCAAAATTCGCCACCATTGAAAATGTAGCCAGATATCTGCTTGCTGAAAAGCAACTTGCTGCTGCATGCGGCTAAACCACTGATCTAAAGCCGCGCCCCTGGCATCATTGGTCACTAAACTATATTCACCAATCATTTTTAGACGTCCAAATAGAACCGCGGTAACAATATCAGCCGAACTCGGTTTATCGCCAAATAAAAAATGATTTGGGTTTGGTAATTGATTTAAATAGGTGCTTACGCGCTTACGCTCTACCGCCATCTTGTCCTGCAAGCTAGCGCCTTGAGTAAAGTAGGCAATACGCGATTTGTTCAAATCAATCTTTGCCTGTAATGCAGCAGGATCTTTTGCTGTTGCCAACCGAGCCTGCAGGCCTTTAATAATGCTGCGCAAGGTACGGGGGAAAATAAACCTCAAGATTGGCAAATGTATCATGGCCTTACAAAAGGTCAAGCGCTCTATAGGGATTTCATAATGTGCTTTAACTACTGACTCAATTTGCGGGGCTAAATTTACATTAGCATCCAACCATTGATTGCCTGCTAAGTTTGCTGCTAAGCGCAAGATATCCTGACTATCAATTAAGATGGATTTACCATTGACCAAAGTGGGTACAGACATATGGGGGTTGAGCGCAACATACCAGGGCGCAAGCTGCTCTTTGCGTAGATGAATATCCATCTGATGATTTTCAAATGGTACTTGCGCTTCTTTTAGCGCCAAGCGACCGATCATCGAGTAATAAGATGATGGAGCACTATAGAGAATCATCATTAAGGTCTAACTCCTGGCGCTTCAAGCGGCATGCCATTGGCGCGCATCATTAAAAATAGCTCCAGTTCAGTTAACTCTTTCGAGCCATACGCATAAGGCTCTGCCCGCACGCCGATCATGCAATTACGTAAACGCCGCTGTAATGAACCCACGCTTTGCCACTCAATTCGATAGATGGGATAAGCAGTAGGATGAGCCTGAGGTATTGGAATACCGGCTAACTTTTCACCGGCTCGCTCTTCATGGCATTGCTTACAAGATAAATTCAGCTGCCCAATACGTTGATTAAAATGGCGCTTACCAGCTTCAAGATAAGGTTGTGTTGCTGGGGTAGCCTTAATTTGAATTGGCATGCCTTTCGACTGCACCGAAATATAGGCTAATAAAGATAAGAGTTCTTTGCTTTCATAAGGAAGTGGTTTGACTTTTTGTTTTTCGGCACGACACTGGTTAATGCGTCCTTCTAAATTCATTAACTTACCATCCACTAACTGTGGATAGCGGGTAGCTACCCCCTGCATCGATTTTGCTGCGTCACCATGACAACTTGCACACGCTTGATTGGAACTGCCAAGCTTTTCTTGCCAAGCACTTTGGCCATCTAAGATGGCAAATGTTGCCGGATTAAGACTAGGATCATCCTGCATCGCCTTATTTTCAGCTGACATTAACTGATAACCGGATTGTCGAGGATCAGCCGCAGACGATGGAGCAGCGTGTAACAGCATGAACTGTAAACCGACCAGAATCACTACTCGGTAATAAAAGGGGCTCACTTACGTTACGGAAATTTGACTTTGATTGATAGCCAGATAGCCGTCGTCACCCGCCCAAGAAAACTGAAAAGTTCCACTGGTAGTAGCAATAACCGTAAATATCAGCAGTGGATTAGCGCCAACGGCTGGGAAAAAATCAGCCTTAAAGATTTCGGCGCCATTAAATTGACATGTAAAAACCCGAATAATATCGCGCGGAATTAGTTTACCCTGCTCTGTATGGCGAAAACCCGTCTCCATATCGTGTTGCACAATCGCTTTGATCTCGATAATCTCACCTTTACGGGCAGTCTTTGGCATGGTGATTAGGGTGCGCGAAGTTTTGCTCATATAAATCCCTCTGAGCAAGCTGAGCTAGTAATCAGCGTATCTGCATAGGTCTGATAAAAACTACCATCACTCATTTGCGCAATCACCCAAACCCGTTGCGTATCTGCCAAACGGATGCGGGTTGTGAAATTCGCAGTACCAGATTGAGGGGTGAAATAAGCACTCAGAATATTAGGCAAGGGATTTCTTTCTGCCACCAAATGAATTGCTTTAACGTAGTCGCTCTGTGACATTGGACTATCGGTGCTAACTTTAATGGTAACTAAATTGCCATTTTCAATTAAGCTGGCCAACTCTAATTGCACCCTACCTTCTTTCACTGCATTAGTACCAATAATGCTATTTATTGCTGTAGCAGCTTCTTCGGGAGTAGCATGCGCTTGCTGCAATGGCACTAATCCAACTATTCCTATGGCCTTAAGTAACTGTCGACGCTGATTTTTCATTGCTTTAGACTCGCTAAAAAACTTACTACGTCCTCTATTTCTTGGGCACTCAAAATGGTCTTTCCAGCGAACTGTGGCGCTACTCGGTTTAAATGATTAATACGAAAATAGGCGGGCATGATGGTATCCGCATTAAAGCGACTTGCATCTACCAAACGCGCGCGCAACTGGGGAGATGATAAACGCGTACTACTGACGAGTAAATCGGGGGCTAAATTTCCCTGAAAACGCTCCTCAGGAAATGGCCCACTATGGCACAAAAGACAAAGCCCAGTTTGACGACTTGCCACTATAGCCCGACCGCGTATGACGTTGCCCGCTTCTTGAGTCAGTGGTTCCAAGATGGCATCGCCTGAATAGGTTTGGGCAAAAACTGGTACTGGCATTAGTAGCGGCAGCGCTAGAACTAAACAGATAACTAGTGCAAACCGCATAGGCATAAAACTAAACCAACTTAATGCCACTATTCTTCAGGGGAACCGTACGATAGCGTTTGCCAGTAGCGCGATAAAGCGCATTTAATACCGCTGGCGCTGCCACCGCAATAGTAGGCTCACCAATGCCACCCCACTCCGGTCCACCACCCTCAATAATGATCGTTTCCACCTTAGGCATTTGCGCCAAACGTAATGAATTAAACGTATCAAAATTCGTTTGCTCAATACGCCCATTCTTAACCGTACATTCCTCTAAAAAGAGTGCCGATAAACCATATACAAAAGAACCGGAAACTTGCCGACGAATTTGCGCAGGATTTACGGCATAACCACAATCGGTCGCAGCCACAATGCGGTGAATTTTCACTTCATTATTTTTATTAACCGATAACTCACAGGCCGCCGCAACGAAACTGCCAAAAGACTTCATTTGAGCAATACCACGATGCACTCCAGCAGGGGCTGGTTTTGTCCAGCCAATACCGTCAGCAGCTGCATTGAGCACGGCTAAATTACGTGGGTATTTATCCATATATTTACGGCGAAACTCTACGGCATCAACGCCTGCAACCTCTGCCATCTCATCCATAAAACATTCCATGAAAATAGCATTTTGATTGACATTAACGCCGCGCCAAAAACCTGGTGGCACATGGGTATTACGCATCACATGGTCAATATGATAGTCAGGGAAATGATAACCAAAAGCATGTTCGCCAGTATTGAATACGCCCTGAAAAGTGAGGGGGTCCATCCCTTTATTGGCAGCTACAATCGCCGGCCGAACGGCATGCAAAATCGACTGACCACATAAGCGCATATGAAATGAGGTGAGATTTTTCTTATCATCAAAAGAAGCGCTCATTTTGGCCATCATCACTGGGTGATAACGACCTTGTGTCATATCTTCTTCGCGTGTCCAAATTAATTTAATTGGCACACCAGGCATTTGCTTAGCAATATTCACTACCTGAGTGGTGTAATCCTGAAAAGCGCCACGGCGACCAAAACCGCCGCCTAAATTAATCTTAGTAACATTGCACTTATCCCCTGGCAGGCCCGATGCAGCAATCACTGCAGCCAACGATGCCTCGCCGTCTTGGGTTGGCACCCAGGCTTGGCAGCTGTCGGTAGTCCAGACTGCAGTCGCATTCTGGGGCTCCATCGTGGCATGATTTAAAAAGGGATAAAAGAAAATGGATTGATGGGTTTTAGCAGAACCCGCCATGGCTTTTTTCATATCACCATTAGTGTTGCCAGCAAATGCTTCGTCAGCATTTAAACCGTCCTCAAGCATCTTTTTAATAATCGCACTGGAGTTATTGGCGTTAGGGCCCTCATCCCACACAATCGGTAATTTATCAAGTGCTGTTTTAGCTATCCAAAAGGTATCAGCTATTACAGCGACAGCAGTGTCGCCGACTTGGACTACTTTCTTCACACCTTTAATGCCAGTCACTTTACTTGCATCAAAACTTTTTACTTTGCCACCAAATACGGGGCATTCTTTAATGTTAGCAATTAACATGCCTGGCATTTTTAAATCAATTGCATAAATTTGCTTACCAGTCACCTTGCCTATCGTGTCATCAATTCGGTCAACAGGCTTACCAATGAGTTTCCAATCTTTAGGATTTTTTAAAGTGATTTCAGTTGGCACCGGTAATTTTGCGGCTGCTACAGAGACTTTGCCAAAAGTCGTTTTACGCCCCGAAGGAGTATGCGTAATCACGCCATTGCTAGCAACGCACTCACCAACCGGAACACCCCAATCACTTGCTGC
>JBAXGQ010000058.1:0-10091 GCA_037139315.1 Burkholderiaceae bacterium | reverse complement strand
GCCGATATCACCGGAGTGGATGCGGAACAAGCTCTCGAGCAGGCAGAGATTTTGTTGACCAAAATTCATGGTCGACACCCTCGCTCACTACAGCGCCAAGGCTAAGTAAAACTAACTGTACTTGGGTTTTCTGGATTGACTTTTATTTCAGCCATTCCTGCGGCGATTGAATATGCTGGCACGTAATTGAGTTGTCTTCGTGCTGCGGTAATATTTAAAGTGAAAGCATAGCCCATCAGCCTTACCATTTCACGCACTAAAGGCGGCTTACCTACTAAAGGTAAATAGGCCCAGCCTGTTTCTGCAAAATGGGCTAACGCCCAAGCTAAGCTTTTTGGCATTGACCAACTTGGTGCTTGAAAACCGCCTGCCTGCAAACGCGCGAGCATAAATTCCTTAAAGGTCATGGGCTCACCATCACTAATATAAAAAACTTGACCTACGCCCTCGTGATTAATTGCCAGTACCACAGCTGCACATAAATTTCCCACATAACAGGTTGAAAACAAATAACTGCCATTACCAAACCATGCAAATTTACCTAACTTGATAGCAGGCCCAATAATCCGTTCGATTGCATCATTTGGCCCCCAAACAAAAGCGGGGCGTAAAGCCACTGTTTGAAATAAAGCGCTTGCTGCTGACAAGACTAGCTCCTCAGCGCGCGCTTTACTGAATGAATAAGGCAATTCAGCCCGTTGAGTTAGAGGCGCAGTTTCATTTATATCCAATAAGTCTTGCGGCCCATTCATCACTACTGAAGCGGCACTCAGGTAAATAAATTTTTTAATTGCTGCTGCTTGGGCAGCCTTTAAAAGTATGCGGGTTAGTTCAATATTTGTACTAGTAAATTCTGCTGGTGTACTCCCTAACTCTAATAAGCCGGCCGCATGAATGACGACATCACACTGTTTTAGTTGGGCCTCAAGGTCTTTTGGTTTATCTAGTTCAAACTGCCAAGCTATGCCCCCAAGTGCCTCAACTCGGTCGCGCGCCTTAGTCGAGCGTACATAACAAATGAGCCGATACTGTCTAGCCAGTAATTTTTTTAGCAGCGCTTGACCAATAAAACCGCTTGCACCAGTTAAGAAAATAGTTAGCAAAAATAGACTTCAATATTGCCAGAGCACTTCATTACGGCGCATAAATGGCAAGCTCCAAGGGGGGTTATAGCGAGCAAATTGGGCTTCTCCTATTGGCTTAAGACCCTTTTGTTCCATCCATAAGCGTAGTTCAGTGGTTTTTTCGACTACTTTTTCAGGGCTATTAAAACCCGTAAATTGAATTACTGCTTTCTTCATGGCTGGAATTTCCCGCAGCTGAATTTGTCGATCAAGTGGCACTGGCAGGGTTGCCAAAGTATATTGGCTAGGCATTAAAAATGAGACTTTCCACTGACCCGCTTTTTGGGCCATTAAAACCGGCTGATTCTTTTGATCGGATAGCACAGTTGTCGGCTCGAATGGCGCAACACTGACCGGTACGGTCATAGCAATTTTTTCACTGGTGCCAGGCGGTACATTATTGTTTGCACTTGCACGGGCTTGGTTACCCCCAAATATATAGGCGGCGATGAGGCGAAAACCCTTATTTGAAGCACTGTCAAGGTCCCCATCAACTACGACCTCTGCCAAAATGTGGGGCGCATAGGCGCGTAATTCAAAAGGGGATTGCTGTTCGATTACCGTATATTGAGGTTCTTCAGTGGCCATAGCTACTTGCGTTAAAAAGAGTGAACAGAATAAGAAAAGGGCGGTTGATAAGCGTATTAATAAGGGATGCATACCTGATGATAAGTTGATTCTTTGTTGAGTGGGGGCAGCGTGATAAAAGGGTCTGACATAATGCCCGAATGTCTATTGAAAACGACTCAGCCTTAGCCGACCTAGCCTACCAAAAAGCCGCTCTGAATTTGGTATCCCGTACCTTTGCAATTACGATTCCATTATTACCGCCCATCATTGAAAGAGCGGCTGGATGCGCCTACTTGCTCTGCCGCATTGTCGATACTATTGAAGATGCAAGCTGCCTATCGGTAACCGAAAAAGTCGGCTTGTCTGAACTATTCCTCGCTGCTTGCCTCAACCAAAAACCGATTAGTGAATTTGTCCAAGCTTGCAGTAAGGCCTTAGAGCTACACCCTAATTTAGCTGAGCGCGATTTAATCGCACATACTGCAACGGTAGTACGAATTTTGCATCGCTGCCCAGCCAATCAACAAAGTGCTATTTTGCGTTGCATTACCATCATGTCAGAGGGGATGGCGCGTTTTCATGCTAAACAAAATCCCTTAGGGCTAAAGAATCTTCAGGAATTTGAAGAGTATTGCTATGTCGTTGCTGGCGTAGTGGGTGAAATGCTCACCAGTCTTTTTACTGCCCACTCACCTCCATTTGCCCAAGCTATTGCCAAGCAAGAGTCGCTCGCAATTGCCTTTGGTCAGGCACTACAAATGACCAACATTTTAAAAGATTCACTTGACGATCAAGCACGCGGTGTTTCATGGTTGCCACAAAATTCAACCCACGCTGAGTTGTTAGCGTTGGCAATCCAAAAACTCGATGCTGCACTCGCTTATATTCTTTATATTCCCAAGGCAGAAATTGGGATGCGGCGTTTTTGTTTGCTAGCCCTTGGTTTAGCCGTATTAACCCTCGACAAACTAGCAAGCGATGAAAAAATCACCGCTATCCATCCCCACAAAATTTCTCGCCGTGCCGTCGCCTGGTTTTATCGTTTTACCAAAATAGCGGCACACTCGAATACCTTAATCCAACTATTTTTTTATTGGGCTACGCGGCCACTCAAAAGGATGGTGGCGCGAAGTTAGTCAAGATTAACGCCTTCATGTTGCAATAACCATTGTTTAATTTGCCGATAAAACCCAGGGGAATCCTCTTGCATAAAACCCCCCAGTCGCTTAGCCGCCACCACACGATGACAAGGTATCACTAAGGGGTAATAATTAGCGCCACATGCACTACCTACAGCACGCGGGCCACTATGTATTTTTTTGGCGATCTCGCCATAGGTGGCAGTTAATCCAGTTGGAATTTTGGCTACCGTAGCCCACACCTTTTGCTGATGTTCTGTGCCAACTGGTTTAAGTGGAAGATCAAAAACAAATTTAGCATTCTGAAAATATTGGGCGCACTGGCGAGCTACTTCTTTAGCTAAGTCATTATTTGGCGCTTGTAAGCGGGTCTGTAGTGACAAATAGCCAATTTTAGTCACCATCAAACTGCCGTCGACCATTTCAGTCTGGATGCCTAATTTGCCAAAGGGGGCAGATATGACGCAGCCAAAGCTGGAAGGCGCTAAAGAAACTGGCGGAGGGGAGTTATTAGGCATTCTTAACAATTCAGTAAGTACTGACAACTTAATCTACATCATCTGACGCGTTTTTGATTGATGTTTGCTATATTAAAACGCTCATTGTCCACTTTAGGAACATATCATGGATTCTTTTTTTGACGCTTGGCCCCTTTGGAGCCAAGCAGTCCTGGTGATTTTTTTACTTGCGCTTTCGGGTTTTTTTTCCATGTCCGAAACCAGTATGCTAGCCGCCAATCGTCATCGCTTAGGCTTGCTGGCAAGTCAAGGCAATCCTGGGGCTGCAATTGCTGAGCGCTTATTGCAACGCATCGATTCTTTACTCTCCGTATTACTCATCTCTAACAACCTCATTAATACCATTCTGCCTATTTTAGTCACCAGTTTGGCACTCCATTTATTTGGTCATAGTGGTTTCGTTTTAACCATCTCGACCATCGTAATTGCTTTATTAATTATTATTTTTAGTGAGATTACGCCGAAAGTCATCGGCGCCGCTTTTCCTGAAGCTATCGCTAGTAAGGTCAGTTGGATTATCCTGCCCCTCACCTATATTCTCCAACCCTTGCTATGGTTCATTAATCGTTTTGTCTCTGGCTTAATGGGCTTGTTTGGGCTTTCAACGGCTGGTAATAATGCCGCTATGTCAGCCGATGAATTACGTAGCTTAGTTTTAGAGTCGAATCATTTCGTCTCAAGTCAATACCGCAACATCTTATTGAATTTATTTAATTTAAAAAATATTTTGGTTGACGATGTCATGACGCCAAAAGCGAAAATTGAAATCCTTGATTTATCGCGGCCCATTGATGAAGTCGTGCAACAGTTAGAAACCTGCTATCACAATAAATTACCCGTCATCGCAGGTGATACCGAACGCATTATTGGTATTTTGTCAGTTAAAAAAGCCTTGTCTCTTTTGGGTAATGACGAACTAACCCATGCTAATTTCTTGGAATTACTACAAGAGCCCTACTTTATCCCTGGTGGAACACCAGTACTACAACAAATGCAATTTTTTCAAGATAACCAGCAGCGACTCAGTCTCGTAGTGAATGAATATGGCGATGTCATGGGTTTAGTCACTTTTGAAGATATTGTTGAGGAACTCATTGGGGAGTTCACAACTTCATTCTCTCATTTATCCCATGAGACTCAGTGGAAAGCAGATGGCACCTACTTAGCAAACGGTAGCGCTAACTTGCGGGATCTAAATCGGCTCTTGCACATTAACCTACCAATTAATGGGCCACGTACCTTAAATGGTTTAATTTTAGAGGATCTGGAACAAATTCCAGAGCATGATGTGAGTATTAAAATTGCTGGGGTCGTAATGGAGATTATGCAATTTGACGATCAAGGTATTAAAACCGTCCGTTTATATCGACCCACTGCTAATCAAACCGTCTAAGCTTGACGCTCTTAGCCGATGACTCTCTCATAATTCGTGCTTGGCAAGAAATTGCAGCTAAAGCAATTTCGGCTCGGGCAACCGATATTCACATTGAGCCCCAAGAACACATAACTTTAATCCGCATTCGGATTGATGGTTACCTGCATCTTCTTAGTCAGCAAAATAAATCGCTGCACGAAAGGCTGATTACCCGCATTAAAATTTTAGCGCGCCTTGATATCGCTGAACAACGTATTCCGCAAGATGGGCGGATTTGTATTGGGCTTACCTTAAATCAGGCCAATATCCATTGTCGTGTTTCTTGTCTACCGACTCTCTATGGTGAAAAAATTGTGATTCGTTTATTGCCCAGTAATTTAGCTGATCTAGCGCTTGATCAGTTGGGCTTATTACCGGAGCAACTAGCCATTGCGCAACGCGCAATTGAAAAACCGCACGGCTTGATTTTGGTGTGCGGCCCTACTGGGAGCGGCAAAACCCGTACTCTCTATACTTTTTTACAACACCTGAATCACTTGCGTAGTAATCTATGTTCGATCGAAGACCCGATTGAAATCCACTTAGCAGGGGTGAATCAGGTGGCCTATCAACCCAAGGCTGGGCTTGATTTTCCAACCATACTACGTGCATTATTACGGCAAGATCCTGATGTCATGATGATTGGTGAAATTCGTGATCAAGCAACGGCTGAACTTGCTATTCAAGCAGCACAAACGGGTCACTTGGTTTTAAGTACCTTGCATACCCAAGATGCCCTTGGGGCAATTGATCGGCTCCACTATTTGGGTATTAACTCCGAAGCGCTGAGTAGTTGTTTGCATTGTCTCAGTGCCCAGCGTTTAGTGCGCCGTATTTGTAATGCCTGCCAAAACAATGGTAATAGTTGCAGCCTCTGCTACGGTAATGGCTTCTTTGGACGCTTAGGTATTCATGAAGTTATTCCTTTTACTGGTGAGCTTGTGCAGGCTTATTGTGATGGCGCTAGCACCCAACAATTGCGGCAACGGGCAAAAGAGTTGGGCTATCTCAACCTCTTGTCGGCAGGTTTATTACAAGTCACTAATGGCTCAATCAGTGAAGCTGAATTGTATCGGCAGATTCAATAGAAGCCAGCCCTCTTATGTCATTTATTTTATTACGTACTGATTTATTAAGCCCCTCTTTTTTGCGTAAGCCATTTAGCTTACGCGATCAATGCAGCTTTGCCAGCCAACTTTCTGCCTTGTTAAATGCGGGGCTGCCCTTGCTAAATAGCTTAATCTTATTGCGTCAATCCGCGCCACCGCATTGGCGCGCATTTATTTCACAGATAGAAACCCAATTACGGCAAGGAAATGCTTTTTCTTCCTGCCTACGTCAGGCAAATTATGAACTCGACCATAGTTTTATTAGCTTGGTTGAAATTAGCGAACGCTCCGGTCAATTAGGTTTAGCGCTTGACTCGATTGCGACCAAGCTCAAAACCCAAATGGAACTGCGTCAAGAAATTCAACAGGCTCTGGCTTACCCATGTATTACCGTTGTATCAGCACTTTTTTTATTCTTCGTTATGGCTTTTTGGGTCATTCCTATTTTTCGCGATGTATTTTCCCAATTTCACGCTGAGCTACCATGGGCGACTCGGGTTTTACTGCAGTGCGCTGCTAAGTTGCAGCTTTATTTTTTAGAAATTTTGTGCCTTTTTAGTGCGCTTGCAGTTTTGTGGTTTGCCGCTTGGTACCATTCACCTCGCTTACAGAATTATTGTGACCGAGCGTGGCTGAGAATTCCTTTGTTAGGTGAGTTACTGCGACTGTCGGCACTATGTTTTTGGTGTCGTACCTTGGGCCATTTATTAAACGCTGAAATTCCTTTACTCGATGCACTACGAATTACGGCTCGCTCTTCCAATCATTGGCTCACCCACGACCTCAGTGCCAATCTATTTACCTTGCTTGCCCAGGGCTGGCCGCTTAGCGAAGCGATTTTTAAAGCTGATCCCCATTATCGGTATTTTGATCGGCAAACTTGGCAAATGATTTGTATTGGTTCAGAAAGCGGAACACTACCAGCCATGCTTTTGCAGCGCGCGAGTACTTTATCTCAGCAATTAAGTCAGCAACTAAAATTATTCAGTCGCAACCTAGAACCTGTTTTAATTGCTTTAGTTGGCTTTCTGATTGGAGCCTTAGTGCTGATCTTGTATTTACCCATTTTTAATTTAGGACAAATCGTTTAAATATGCCTCCCGATCAGATCCCGCAGGTTTTAGCTGGCGCTATTTTGATAATGGCCTTAATCGTGCTGGCAATAATTGATTTTCGTACCTTTCGCCTGCCGGATCTCATTACCCTACCCCTGCTGATGACCGGCTTGGTATTTAATTTTTTGTATCCACCAGGCTTCACTTCAATCAATAGTGCTTTAGTTGGGGCGGCTCTAGGTTTTGGGTTTCTCTGGGGCGTCAATTTCCTCTACCGCTTACTAAAAAAACAAGATGGTATTGGTCTGGGTGACGCAAAATTACTTGCTGCGCTCGGCGCTTGGATGGGCTGGCAAGTCCTTCCTGAAATTCTGCTATTGGCCGCCCTGTTGGGCTTAGTAGGCGGTTGGGTTTGGTTACGTTGGCAGCGACTAGCGACAAATCAGGCATTTCCATTTGGCCCTTTTATCGCCTTTGCTGGCATCATTGCATTGTTATGGCCCAATTTTCTTCTACTCCCCAGCCGCCTGCTATTGACCTGAGTTTTTTCAAGGGGAAGATTCCATTAATTGGCCTAACCGGCGGAATTGGCTCGGGTAAATCGGCCATTGCCTTGCATTTGGCTGAGCTGGGCGCGAGCATTATCGATAGTGATCAAATAGCCCACCAAATTACGGGTCCCAATGGTGTCGCTATTGAGGCGATTCAACGCGCTTTTGGGGCAAGCTATCTCAGTGACTCTGGCGCCTTAAATCGTAGCAAAATGCGTCGTCTTGTATTTACAGACCCTCAGGCTAAACTGCAGCTAGAAGCCATTACCCACCCCCTAATACGACAAGAAACCTTGCTGCAGGCCCAAAGTCAAATGGATGATGGTGCTGATTATCTGGTTTTTGTAGTGCCGCTCCTAATTGAATCCGGGTCTTGGCTTGAGCATTTAAATCATCTAGTGGTGGTTGATTGCTCTACAGAAAACCAGATTTTGCGCGTGATGCAGCGCAGTCAGCTTAAGCGCAGTGAGGTGGAGGAAATCATGCAACATCAAGCCACCCGTGAAACACGACTGAGGCATGCCGATACCGTTATCAATAATGATGGAGATTTAGGCTTAGCCTTACAGCAAACCACCGAGCTTCACCGGCGAATTACACGCAGATAAGGCCTTTTTTCAGGGTTTTTTGCCAACTTAAGCTACTTCGGCATAGAATTGAGCACTGTGATTGTTTACGAATATCCCTTTAATGAGCTCGTGCGAAGCATGCTTCGGCTGGAGTACCTTTTCTTTCGTTTTAATCACTTTTTTAAGTCTGATGACCCTGAACTGCATCACAATGGTATTGCGACTTTATTTGAACTGGGCGACATCGGTGCACGCGGGGATATTAAATCGCTCTTACTTAAAGAGTTTGAGCGCCAAAAATATACTTTGCATGGCCTAAAAAATTCCAAACGGGTTGATCAAGAAACCTTAAATTTCACGATTCAAGAAATTGAAAAAGCCGCCGACCAAATTAATCAATCTCTGGGCAAACCCAATTCCATCATTACCGATAGTGAATGGCTAAACTCAATTCGTACTCGCTTAAATATTCCTGGCGGTACTAGCCCGATCGATTTACCCAGCTACCATGCCTGGAAAAATAGCTCTGCAAGTAAACGACGAGAAACTTTACAAAAATATATCGCGCCTCTTTTACCTTGGCAGGAGGCTTGTCAATTATTTTTGCGTTTATTGCGTGAGTCAGGCGAGGCACATGAAGTTGTAGCCAACCAAGGTGCATTTCAGCAAGCCCCTGCAGGGAAAATTTTTCAACTGATGCGCATTGGTGTAGAAGATGACTCACTGTTTGCCGAGATTAGTGCCAATAAATATTTACTCTCAATTCGTTTTCTTAAAACTGATAGAGAATCCAAACCACAAACGTGTACTGAAGATATCGACTTTAAGCTAACGCTTTGCCAATTTTAAGTGGCTAACCTAATTTAGATTATTTCGCCAAGTGTTGGCGTAAGTGCTCTAGCATGGGCCAGGCTGCAGGTAATAAGGGGCTAACCTGCGGCTGCGAATGAATCAATAATTCCCACGATAAGTTTTGTCCCTCGCAGCCCTGCGGAGTTCCGTGCCACTGGCGAATAATACTAACGTGTAAACGGACATGCGCATGGGTATAAGCATGGTCAAGCACCATCAGCTCTTCGC
This sequence comes from Burkholderiaceae bacterium, assembly GCA_037139315.1. Lineage (GTDB taxonomy): Bacteria > Pseudomonadota > Gammaproteobacteria > Burkholderiales > Burkholderiaceae > Polynucleobacter. The sequence continues at coordinate 962 of JBAXGQ010000058.1, read as the reverse complement.
CCGCTTCAATTTGAATTCCAAGCTCTTCTTGCAATTCGCGCTGAAGCGCAATAAAAACGGTTTCACCGGCTTCAATTTTGCCGCCTGGTACCTCCCAATATCCGGCATATGGTTTTCCTGGTGGGCGCTGACCTAATAAATAACGCCCTTCGGTATCGAGCAAAATGCCTGCCGCTACTTCAACTATCGGCCTTGCCATAGCGGTACTATCAGACACGATTACCCGCATAAAACTTCGCAAACTGCCACGCTACTCGGCCTGAACGAGAACCACGCTCCAAAGCCCAGACTAAAGCATCCGGCCGAGCTGCCTCAATCTCAGCGGCACTAACCCCAAAATGATGTAACCAGTGCCCCACAATTGCCAAATACTCATCTTGTTTAGGTGGATAAAAAGATAACCACAAACCAAAGCGCTCTGATAAAGAAATTTTTTCTTCAACCACTTCGCCTGGATGAATCTCGCCTTCATCCGAGTAAGCATAGCTTTGGTTATCCTTCATATACTCAGGCAATAAATGACGCCGGTTAGAAGTTGCATAAATTAAAATATTGTCTACTTGAGCTGATACTGAGCCATCTAAAGCTGATTTCATTGCCTTGTAACCCGTCTCTCCCTCATCGAAAGAGAGGTCGTCGCAAAAAATGACAAATCGTTCTGGCCGTTCTGCTAATAAATCAGTGATGTCGGCTAAATCGGCTAAGTACGCTTTATCTACCTCAACTAAGCGTAATCCTTGGTCAGCAAATTCATGTAAGCAAGCTTTGATTAAAGAGGATTTACCAGTGCCCCGCGCGCCCGTTAACAAAATATTATTTGCGGGTTTTTTTTCAATAAATTGGCGGGTATTATCGCGAATGGCATCGCGCTGTCGATCAATATGCTGCAGATCTTCAAAGGTAATGTCAGAAATATGTTTCACAGGCTGCAAATAGCCGATACTGCCAAAAATACTATCGCG
>JBAXGQ010000057.1:0-10307 GCA_037139315.1 Burkholderiaceae bacterium | reverse complement strand
GTGACGTTGTAGCTTAACGAGCTCAATTTGTAATAAATAAAGTTCATCCTCATAATCAGACTTTTTGGGCTTGATATTTTTTTTAGGGGCGCTTGATTTCATTTGGAGTTAATTTCTTCAATGGGGGTAGTAGGTGTCTCAGATATTTTGCTATTACCTACTATCTTACGGGCGAAATGTTCTATGCTGCCGCCAGCGAGGAGGATAAAAATGATAAAACCTAAGGCGGAGAGTCCCAAAATAAAGTGGCCACCGCCAAAAGCAGCACCAATAATTGCACAGGCCCAAAGACTTGCTGCAGTCGTTAAACCATTAATCTTTTGGTTACTTGGTTCTCGAATAATAACGCCAGCGCCAAGAAAACCTAGGCCAGTTAGTAAGCCCTGTAATACTCGACTAACTGCCTGGGCTTGATCATGAATATCATCACCAATGATTAATATCGCTAAAGCAGCTGCAATTGCGACCAAAGAATGGGTCCGCACACCGGCTGCTTTATGAAGTAGCCAGCGATTGAGGCCCAGTACTATGCCTGCTAATAAGGCCAGAGCTAGCCGCGGGAATATTTCTAAAAAAATAGCACTATCAAGCATAGTGCGCTTCATTGAGATGCATATTTAGAATTATTTTAATTCTCATCAAAGTACCTCGCGTTTTTAATCGGTTAAAGCGTATACCAAATGCACTTAATCATTCACGGCGCTTCAAGCCGAAGCTTGCATAATCAAAAGTTACCAGATTTTTTTTAAGCTATATAGCGATTTAAGGTTCTCATTACTTTGCTCGCGGACTCGATTTTGTTCTGCACTTAACCAGCCCATGGCAAACCAATGCTGCGAATGTTTTTCTACACTTGGCCCTAATTCATGAATTGCCACACAAATATCGTTATAGTTGCCGAGACTTTCTAGGGCGGCACCCATGACCTTAAAGTATTTACTCCGTTTATTGGGTTGACAAAAATCACCAAAAAACTCAAGTGAGTAGCGTAAAAATTTTAATTTCTTACGTAAACGATGGCGCTTGATATCGTCGATCATTTTGAATTGCTCCGCATTTTTTTTGGTATCACGATAAGTGATATCGAGCATGGCTAGAACTCGTTTTTTTAAAGTGCTAGTAGATACACTCGATTCTTTATCTTCGTTGCCGAGGGCGATAATAGCCAGTAACAATTCTTGAAATGGCTTGGCACGAAGAAATGTACTTGGATGCGCTTGCGGTGGCATGCTTTCAAGCTGGATTGCAGGGCCCTTCGAGGCTTTTAGGGCAGGGCTCAATTTTTCGGCAATAAAATTGCTATCTCGATAGGTGCCAAGCAATTGAAATACTTGATTGAGCGATTGAATTTGGGGCTCGGTCATATAAAGATGATTCATTGCCAAGATTTTTAGGACAGATTTAAAGCGTCTTAAGCCCACCCTAAGTTGGTGTAAGTGCTCATCGTAATGACTAATACCTGCATTCATTTCACTTAAGTTGGGCAAAATTTGCGCTAAGCACGACTGCACTAGGGTCGTAATCATCTCGCCATCACTTGGCTTGGAATTGGCAAAATGAGCCAACTGTGCCCGCACTGGCGGGCTAGATTGAATGCCATTTGCCAAGGTAAAGCCTTGCTGTGCCTTACCTCGTGTGTCAATAAAGGCGCCAAACCGCTTTACCATCATTAATGCATGAGAAATAACTGCACTGCGGCGACCGCTTAAGAGTTCAATTTCAAGCTCCATCACGGGAACCGTTTTCTCTTTGCCTTGGGTGTCGAGCGCTTTAATTTGACCGAGATCGAGGGCGTATTCAACCACGCCATTACGCGCCTTAATATGGGCCTTACGGCGCCAGATATCAGTGGAATACCGCACAGCTAAAGCTTCAGCCGAGGTATTAATAAGCGCTTTCATGAGTATGGCCCCAGCGGGGTGGTCAGCATGGGCAGCCAGTGACCAGGCTGGAATGCCTGTCCCGCGATGAGGAACGGCTATCTCATGCTCTAGCCGATTAAAGCTGCTTGAAGTGCCGGTTTTGAGGGTCTGTACCCATTGACGGCCTTCTTTACGCAAGCGTAGGGCAATACCAGCACGGGCCAAACGAAAGTCGGGGGTATCGATATAAGCCGCTTGTAGGTGCTGGCGCTTAAGCCCGCCTTTACCAATGAGAAATTTTTCAATTGCCGGTAATTTTTCGGCTAGGAAGACGAGTTTTAGCTCGAATTCATGATGTTCAGGACGCAACGAATCCATATATTTACATTCTAACCTCCAAATATGACAGGCTAGGAACTGGAAAACTGGTCCATCAGGACATTTTGACCAATAATCGGCTTTTGCTTGGCCTTAGTTTGTAGTTGCTGGTAACTGCCATCAAAGTGCATGCGCCAGGCAGAAGCATTGTCAGCCAGAAGTACTTTTAAGCCCTCTTGAATGACTTTTTGTTTTAAAACGGGATTTTTAATCGGGAAAGCCACCTCGACGCGCCGCAAAAGATTGCGTTCCATCCAATCGGCACTAGATAAATAGACTAATTCATTATCACCATTATAAAAATAATAAATACGGTGGTGCTCTAAAAAACGACCAATAATCGAGCGCACTTGAATATTGTCCGATAATCCTTTTACGCCAGGCTTAAGGGCACATACACCACGCACAATGAGTTCTATCTTGACGCCAGCTTGCGATGCTTTATAAAGCTCTTCAATAATAGTAGGCTCTAATAAGGCATTCATTTTTGCAATAACAAGGGCTTTTTTCCCCAGCCGTGCCGCGCGTGCCTCAGCGCGAATCAACTTAATAAGTTCACTTAAGAGGGTAAATGGAGCCTCAAGTAGGTCTTTCGTCTTTGATTGCAAGCCAGTACCCGTTAGCTGCTGAAAGAGTTGATGGACATCACTCGTCATATCAGAGTCGCAAGTCATGAGGCCGAAGTCGGTATATAGCTTTGCCGTACGGGGATGATAGTTGCCCGTCCCCAAATGCGCATATTTTTGTAAAATGTATTTTGGTGCTGCTTTACTAGAACTTAAATTTGCAGTGGGTATGATTTCCCGGCGCACGATTAACAGCATTTTTGCATGGCATTTATGGCCCACTACGCCGTAAACGACATGCGCTCCAACCGACTCTAGTTTAGATGCCCAATTAATATTAGTTTGCTCATCAAAGCGCGCTAATAGCTCTAGCACTACAGTTACTTCTTTCCCATTGCGAGCCGCCTCCATTAAGGCCTCCATTACAGGCGATTCATCACCGGTGCGATAAACCGTTTGTTTAATCGCTAATACATCGGGGTCATGTGCGGCTTCGCGTAGCAATTGCAAAACAGGCTCAAAACTTTCGTAAGGATGATGCAACAAAATATCGCCCCGTTGAATTTTTTGAAAGAGCGTTTCATCAGGAACGGTTTTTAAGACAGCGGGCTGATAAAGAGGAAATTTTAAATTGGGGCGATCAATAAAATCGGGTATTTGCGAAAGTCGCACTAAATTTACAGGACCATTTACCCGGTAACAATCCGTTGCCTCTAATTGGGTTGACAGTCGCAGGAATTCTAATAAATCATGAGGGGTATCTGCCGATACTTCTAGCCTTACTGCATCGCCTAAATGTCGCGTTGGCAGTTCGCCCTGCAAAGCCTCACGTAAATCAGTGGCCTCATCGTCAGATACAAATAATTCAGAATTTCGCGTGACGCGAAAAGCATGGACTTGCAAAATGTCTAAACCAGGAAAAAGTTCGGCCACAAACGATTGCACTAAGGAGGAGAGTAAGACAAAAGAATACTCACAGTCAGAAATTCGTTTGGGAATTTGAATCACTCGCGGTAAAGCGCGTGGCGCTTGCACTACGGCTAAATTGGCTTCACGCCCAAAAGCATCTTTGCCAGCTAAAGAAACAATAAAATTTAAACTTTTATTGCCGACTCGCGGGAATGGATGAGCAGGATCTAGGGCTATTGGCGTTAAGAGTGGCAGTATTTCAGCACGAAAAAACTCTAAAGCCCAACGACGTTGCTGCACTGACCAATCTTCACGCCTTAAAAAACGAATTCCAGCAGTTGCCAACTGAGGAATAATAACTTTTTGATAAATCTCATATTGGCGCGCGACGAGTTGATGCGAGTATTCAGCCACCCGTTGGTAACAATCATGAATCGTGAGGCCGTCCGGTTCAAGCTTGAGAGGCTGACTTAAGAGCTGTTCTTTAAGTCCCGAAACCCGTACTTCAAAAAACTCATCCAAATTGTTAGAAACAATGCTTAAAAAGCGCAAGCGCTCCAATAGTGGGTTTTGGGGATCTTCAGCCTGCGATAAGACCCGCGAATTGAATTCCAGAATACCGATTTCACGGTTGAGAAGAGGGGTCACCATATTTTTTGGTTATATTTCACTAATATGTTACTTTTATTTCATAATATAAGCTTATCTTTTATTTTTCACTGGTTTCGCTCATTTGCCCACTTCTCCTAATATTTCATCCCCACTGGGCTCAAACCTAATTGCTGCAGTTGATTTAGGCTCGAATAGCTTTCGCATGTTAGTTGCCCAAGCGATTAACACCTCCTCTGGTACCCAATTAAGGCCGATTGATACTCTGCGCGAATCGGTTAAGTTGGCCGCGGGTTTAACCGAAAATAAATTATTAGGCCATGATGCGTACCAGCGGGGCCTGAATGCTATTCATCGATTTGGTGAGCGCTTGCGCGGGTTTGATCCTAGCAAAGTAAGGGCAGTAGCAACAAATACTTTACGCGTGGCACGTAATTCGGCGAACTTTATTGCCGATGCCGAGCAGGCTTTGGGTTTTCCTATTGAAGTTATTGCTGGGGTTGAGGAGGCGCGCTTAATTTATATTGGTGCTTCACACGAAGCGTCAGCTGTGCAGGGCAATCGCTTGGTAGTTGATATTGGTGGGGGTTCAACCGAATTCGTCATCGGTACTGGGTACGAGCCGCAGTTATTAGAAAGTCTTTACATTGGCTGTGTTTCGCACAGCATGCAATTTTTCCCCAAAGGTGCAATCGATGCCCATGCTTTTAAAGAGGCAGAGTTAGCGGCTCAAAGGGAGATTCAGGTAATTTCTGGCGCCTTTTTAAAAACAGGTTGGCGTCAGGCAGTAGGCTCTTCAGGAACCGCCCGGGCCTTGGCTGATTTAATCATGGCAAATAACTTAACTGGTGATGCGAATCATCCGGAGGGTTTAATTACACGTGAGGGTTTAAAGTCGCTTAAAAAGCAATTACTCCAGTTTGATAATGTCGGCGAAGTTGAATTGCTTAGCCTGAAAGATGATCGCCGCTCAGTCTTGCCAGGTGGGCTGTCGATTATGTTAGCCGTATTTAATGAGCTCGGAATTGATTCGATGGAGGTAACCGATGGCTCGTTGCGCATTGGGGTGCTCTATGATTTACTGGGTCGTGCTCAACATCACGATATGCGCTTTGTTACGGTCGAGCAATTTATGCAGCGCTATACCGTCGATCGAGATCAGGCTAAGCGAGTAGGTAAGTTAGCGACTGATTTTTTAGAGCAATTACCAAAGCCGAGTTTAGAAAATCGTAACGATAATTTGGCGCTCATCGAGTGGACTGCTAATTTGCATGAAATTGGTTTATCGATTTCGCATAACGGCTATCATCGCCATTCTGCATATATCGCAGGTAATGCCGATATGCCTGGTTTTTCTAAAAAAGATCAAGTACGTTTAGCGACTTTATTGCTAGGGCATACCGGTAAGCTAGGAAAATTAGCTTCTAGTGAGGGGTTTTTAGATTGGCGCATGCTATTTAGTTTGCGCCTAGCCCATGTGCTCAGCCGCGGTCGCATTGATGCCGATTTACCTGCTGTTAAGGTTTCGCTCGAAGATGATGGTTTTGTCGTTAGCTTACCAAAAGCTTGGGCAGATGACCACCCTTTGACTGAGTTTAGTTTAAAAAAGGAAGCTTCAGAGTGGGAGCGTATTGGGCGCAGTTATCGGATTAAATTGAAATAAACAGCCGCTATTTCGTAGTACCAAAAAAATGCTTGGCGTAGCGCGGATTAATCTCATCGAGACGCAGAATAGTAAGTACATCTGCAGTATTGAATTGAGGATCCCAGGCGGGGGCACTACAAATCTTGGCACCCAGTTTTAGGTAGCCCTTGATGAGTGGTGGTGGATCGACATCCAGGCCACCATTTAATCGTTCTAATGGCAAGGGCACATGCGGAAACGCATGGTTTTCAATTGGCGCCATCTGCTCATTTTTTAATGAATTAAATAGGCTGGCAGCGAAATGCCCCCCATCAGCCATGGGAATACTGGCACACCCCAACATAATTTCATATTGATGTAATTGCATATACTGGGCAAGCCCACTCCATAAGGCCATAATGACAGCGCCAGAACGGTAATCAGCATGCACACAAGAGCGCCCAACCTCAACTAATTTAGGGCGTAAATGATTCAATCGAGTGAGATCAAATTCGGAGTCGGAATAAAGACGACCGATTTCCCGTGCTTTATGAGGCGGTAAAACACGGTAGGTACCAACTACCTGTAGACTCTCTTGATCGCGCACCAGCAGGTGGTCGCAATACGCATCGAACTCATCGATATCTAGACCAGAACTGTTAAATGCTAATTGCGCACCCATCTCCTCGGCAAATACTTCATATCTTAGCTGTTGGGCCTCTCCTATTTCTTGCGCATCGCTGGCCCAAGAAATTTGTAAAGTAGGTTTTTTTGTTTTAACAGGTTTTAGGTTTGGTGCAATAGGCTCAGCTTGAGCTAACAAGGATGAGCGTGATTTAAGGGCAAATTTCTTGCCGAACAGTTTCTTAGCAATTTTTTTAGAAAAAATCTTTTTTAGGGGCTTTAATTTTTTCCCCCAGCCGTCTTTATCAAAAACAATAAGACTCTCTAAGTGCCTAAAAGGGTTAGGAATTTCTGTCATACATTAACCTTTCAATAAAAAAAACTAAAAATAAGTGGTATGGCGATAGTGAGCCAAACTAATAAGGCAAATAACAAGGTCAACATGACTGCTGCTGAGCCAAAATCTTTGGCGCGTTTAGAAAGGTCATGATGTTCAAAAGAAATGCGATCAATCGCCGCTTCAACACTCGAATTTAGCAATTCCACTACCAACACCAATAAAAGAGAGCCCACCATTAGTACTTTTTCTAAATGGGTGGCGGGCATTAAAATAGCAGCTGGCGTCAGAATTATTAATAAAGTGAGCTCTTGCCGAAATGCACTTTCTTCTTGAAAGGCATAAACGACGCCACACCAAGAATTCTTAGCCGCATGCCAAGCGCGTGTGATGCCGCGATTACCCTTATGGGGGTTTTGATCAATATGGTAAGGAGGCTTCAATTTAAGTGATCTATGCAAGGACGGTTTTATGTAATTGCGGATTGGGCACTGGCTTAAGGTGGCTAGCGAATTGTTCGGTAGCAGCCCGCCATGAGAATTTTTCAGCATGTTCGCGAGCCTGCTCCCGAGGAATTTTGAGGGCCTGTAAGCAGGCCTCTTTTAAATCTTCATGCATTACGCCGGCATTCGATTTTCCCAGTACATCGATGGGGCCCGTTACTGGGTAAGCAGCTACTGGCAGACCGCAGGCCATAGCCTCTAGCAGGACTAGGCCAAAGGTGTCGGTTTTACTAGGGAAAACAAAGACATCAGCTGCGGCATAAACCTTAGCAAGCTCAAATTGATCAAGGACACCTAAATAATTGATTTCAGGATATTTTTGCTTGATTGATGCCAGGGCAGGTCCATCACCAACAATCCATTTTGAGCCAGGTAAATTGATTTCTAAAAATGCATTAATATTTTTTTCTATTGCTACTCGACCTACGTAAAGATAAATAGGGTGGGCTGAATTGAGTACTTTTGAGGGCTGCATTTTAAAAATGTTGAGGTCAACGCCCCGCGACCACAAAACAACATTAGTAAAGCCATATTTTTCAAGGTCATTTTTAACCACTATGGTTGGCGCCATTACGGCCATGGAAGGTTTATGAAACCACCTTAAAAAACGATAGGTGAGGCTCACAGGAATTTTTGTACGTGCTTGAACGTACTCAGGGAAACGCGTGTGATAGGCTGTAGAAAAGGGTAAATGGTTATGCACTCCGTAGGCACGTGCCGCTAAACCTAATGGCCCTTCCGTAGCAATATGCATGGCATCTGGCGCAAATACTTTAATTCGCTCAGCTAATTTTTTACCTGGAAATAGGGATAAGGAAATATCGGGGTAAGTAGGGCAGGGAATAGTTTTAAATTCTGTGGGAGTAATCATATCGACCTCATGCCCCATAGCAATAAGTTCAGCGCGAGTTTGCTTTAAGGTGCGCACTACGCCATTTACTTGCGGCTCCCATGCATCTGTAATGATCATGATTCTCATGCAAACACCTCACTTGGAGTAGTTGATTTAGGTTTTAATGCCTCTTCGAGCGAAAGTACTGGATCGCCTTTAATTTTTGGCCAATGAATAATTTTTAATTCACCGGTGGTGGTTTCAACTAGGGCGGTAAGACTTTCAACCCAGTCACCATCATTGCAATAAAGGAGCCCATCTATTTCCCGAATTTCGGCTTTATGAATATGCCCACAAACGACCCCATCGCAATTGCGCATTCGAGCTTCGCGGGCCATCATATGTTCATAGTCAGCAATAAAACTAACAGCATTTTTTACTTTATGCTTTAAGTACTGAGATAAAGACCAATATTGCAAGCCCATCTTCATGCGCAGATGATTGAAGTAGCGATTCAAATGAAGAATAAAGGTATACAGACTATCGCCAACGTAAGCTAGCCACTTAGCGTATTGCATTACGCCGTCAAAGAGGTCGCCATGGGTAATCCACAGCTTTTTTCCATCGGCTGTCACGTGGATGCATTCTTCTACTACCTTGACGTCTCCAAATGACAAACCAAAAAATTGGCGGGCACTTTCATCATGGTTGCCGGGGATATAGATTACTTCTGTACCTTTACGGGCTTTGCGTAGTAATTTTTGTACGACATCATTGTGCGATTGGGGCCAATAAAATGATTTTTTTAAGCGCCAACCATCAATAATATCGCCTACTAAATAAAAGGTATCTGCTTCGTTGTGCTTCAGAAAATCGAGAAGGTAGTCTGCTTGGCACCCTGTTGTTCCGAGGTGCACGTCTGAAATCCAAATAGCTCTGTAGTGCTGCATGGAAGTTCATTAAGCCACCCAGTTATGTAAGTAGCATGACAGTTTCATGTCATTTTTATGACTTGTTTTCATTTTATGATTACTTGATGGCTAATCTATTTTCATTTTCAATTTGCTTTACGTTAAGTAGAATAACTTGGCATATTGTTCGCGGTATGCTTACACTTTGTTTTCTATTTCCTTTTCTTAGTAGTGAAGCGAAAGCGCAGCAGATTCAAGATTGGACTCGCAAGTTATTAGTTTTACTTGGCGTACGCATGCATATAGTTAATGCAGATTTTTTCCCAAAAGGCCCTTGTTTATTAGTTGCAAATCATATTTCCTGGGTTGACATACAAGCGATATTGGCATTTAAGCCCATGCGTTTTGTTGCTAAGTCAGAAGTTGCTAGGTGGCCGCTTTTTGGTTGGATGGCAATTCAATTAGGTACTTTATTTGTGCGAAGAGAGAGCGCACTTCATGGTCGTAAGGTTGCGCAAGAAATGGCACCGATTCTTCAGCGGGAAAGTATTTGTATTTTTCCAGAGGGTACTTCTACAGATGGCGCCGTAGTTTTACCCTTTAAAACGAGTTTATTTGAGGCGGCTGTGCTCAGCAATATGCCGGTTTCGATGGTGGTAATTCGGTATTTTAGAGAGACGCCTAATGGGCTCCAACCATCCTGTGCAGCCGCTTTTATTGGTGAGATGGGATTAGTAGAGTCTATTTTTAAGATTCTACAAGCTAGGCCATTATTGATCGTGCTTGAGTTCCTACCATTAGCCCCACAAGGCATAGACCGTAAAGCCTTGGCAGAATTTACGCGCAACCAAATTGCAGCGAAAATCAATGAAAAATTGCCCAGTGCTCCTAAATTAGACCTTCTATCTTCAACTTTACGGTGAAATTGCTCAGCCCATGTAAAATAGCTACCTTGTCGGGGCGTAGCGCAGCCTGGTAGCGCATCTGCTTTGGGAGCAGAGGGTCGAAGGTTCGAATCCTTTCGCCCCGACCATGATTCTTTAGTCCAGCAATTCGTGTTTCTATCTGCCCATAGCTCAGCTGGATAGAGCAACGCCCTTCTAAGGCGTAGGTCGCACGTTCGAATCGTGCTGGGCAGGCCAAATTCTCACT
>JBAXGQ010000056.1:0-10587 GCA_037139315.1 Burkholderiaceae bacterium | reverse complement strand
CTTTGTAAATGATGATTTAGCGCCTTGTTAGCAACGATTAATACATTAAAATAGCTTAATGAGTGCATTCATAGATAAATGGATTTTTTCGCAAAAGTGGTTAGCGCCGCTGAAATTTAAGGTATTTCGCTCAATCTATTTAGTCTGGCTTACGGCCACCATTTGCATGTGGATGAATGATGTGGCCGCAGCGTGGATGATGACTTCATTAACTACATCGGCAACATTAATTGCCTTGGTACAAACTGCATCTAGCCTACCTGTTCTACTTCTAGGCATACCGAGCGGTGCGCTAGCTGATATTCTGAATCGCAAACATTTTTTTGTTTTTACCCAGCTATGGTTAGCAGCTAATGCAACTGCATTAATGCTGTTCTTAGTGTTTGGCTTACTAAACCCATATGTTCTTTTATTTCTAACCTTTACCAATGGTATTGGCTTAGCGATGCGCTGGCCCATCTTTGCCGCCTTAGTCCCTGAATTAGTACCACGCGATTCCTTGCAACCAGCCTTAGCATTAAATGCCATCGCTATGAATGTCTCGCGAATCGTTGGCCCACTGATAGCGGGAATTATTATTGCTACCGCTGGAAGCCAGTATGTATTTGCCCTCAATATGGTGCTCTCACTCATTACGTCATGGGTTGTATTGCGTTGGCAATATCAATATTATGTTTCAGCCCTCCCTGGCGAGCGTTTTTTTGGAGCCATGCGCGTGGGCTTGCAATATGTGCGCCAATCAAATCAATTGCAGGCTATTTTCATCCGCACTTTCTTATTTTTTCTGCAATCAACTGGCCTCATTGCCCTTTTGCCCGTCATTGCTAAAGATCATTTTCAAGGTAATGCCCATATCTTTACCTTATTACTCTCGTGTTTAGGTTTGGGAGCTGTTATTGCCGGCTCTCAACTACCTCGCTTAAAAATGCGCCTAAGTACTAATCAATTAGCAAATTATGGAATTATTCTTTTATCGATTAGCTCAACTGGCGTAGTGCTATCGCTCAATTTATGGCTTGCTTCCGTCTTTATGCTGATTAGTGGTATTGCCTGGATTAGCGTTGCAAATTCACTCACGACCTCAGCCCAATTGTGTTTACCGAGTTGGGTTCGCGCTCGCGGGATGTCGCTTTACCAAATGAGCATCATGGGCGGTAGCGCATTAGGCGCCGCTATTTGGGGGAAAATTGCGACTGAGACCGATGTTAGTATCAGTATTGGCTTAAGTTCGATCTTTGGTATTGTGGCCTTAATCGCCGTTCGTAAATTACACGTGGAAGGCTTACATCAAGAAGATATGAGCCCAGTATGCCCGCTAGAACGCCCTAACCCATCGCGTAATATTGATCCAAGCGAGGGGCCAGTAATGATCTCGATTGAATATCAGACCGACGCAGCACAAAATGAGGCCTTTAAAAAAATCATGACCAGCACTCGGAAATCACGCTTAAGGCAGGGAGCTCTGTCATGGAGCTTGTTTGAGGATGCTGAGCATACCGGTAAATTTGTTGAGTACTATGTATTTGAAACATGGGCAGACTATTTACGCCGTTTCGATCGCTTTACTGCCGATGACTTAAATATGCAAGAAGAACGACATCGGCATCATATCGATATTGCCCCACCAAAGGTAACTCGGCGCATTGCCGCCAACTTAAAAAAATAACTTATTTGCGCCAAACACTTGCCAGCCAAGGCTGTTGCTCTCTTGGCAAACCGGGCGGCCGATAAAAATGATCAACTTCTGTAAAGCCTGCAGCCTTTAAAAAAACTTGCCAAGTTTCGTGATCATGATAAGCGCCGTATCGATCACCATTCCAGCCCTCTTGGTTTTCACCGCGCGGGTTGGAACTAAATAAAATTCCAGCGGGCTTTAGTGTATGAAATAATTCAAGCAATACTTTGGGTAGTAGTTGTGTAGGTATGTGAAATAACGAAGCGTTAGCAAAAACGCCATCAAAATAATTATTTGGTAGTTGCAGAGTAAAAAAATCTTGCACCAAAACTTCACAGCCACTAAATTTGCGGGCTATAGCCGCTGCTCCCGTGCTACCCTCTAGGCCAATGACATGATGGCCAAGCGCCTTAAATGACTTTAAATCCCGACCAGGGCCACAACCAAAATCTAAAATATGATGAGGGCCTACACCCGCAATCGCCTTTAATAATGCAGCAATGTTTTGACTAACGTCATGATCACGCGTGCCCTCAAAAAAAGAATCTGCATTCAGGTTGTAATGTTCGATCGTTTTGGCAGCAATTTCAGCAAGCTCTGCCGAAGTGAGTGATCCTTTATCCTTCATTTAAGTCAATCGATAGCGAAAATGAGAAATTTAATTCGCTTCAAGGGTTTTCTTTAAATTAACGGCTGATTCTCTTAAGAAACCGACGTCACTGCCAGCAACAATCATTTGAAATCCCAACTGTTTAAGATCGGAAATAGCCCTGCCAGCAAATGGAATGATACCAACTGGAATCTTTGCGGCCTTGCATTGCGCCACCACGCTATCAATAGCTTGATTTAATGCGGCAAAATGATCCGGCCCTTCTAAATTTAAATTAGCCGATAAATCAGTAGGCCCAACAAAGACTAAATCTACCTCTGGCAAGCTACCAATCTCGACAGCTAAATTCATCGCATTGCGCGACTCAACCTGAATAATTACTAATGTATCTCTATTTGCATTGCTACGGTAATCAGGATTAGTTCCATAGGCAGAGGCCCTAAGGGCAGGTAGAGCTAAGCCCCGATCACCTTGAGGTGGAAATTTTGCAGCACGCGCTACCTCTAAGGCTGTGGCAACACTCTCAACCCGTGGCACCATCACGCCATGTGCACCTCGGTCAAGCACCCGTGCAATTAAACTAGGATCGGCCGATGGCACACGGACAAGCGCACTAGTTTCGCTACTAAAACCACGCAATATTCCTGGTAAGTCGGCTAAGCCAATTGCGCCATGCTCCATATCGACCACCACGAAATCGAGTCCAACCGCCGATGCAATTTCTGCAAATGCGGGGTTCACAGTCATCATCCAAGCTCCGCCAATAGACTTGCCTTGCTTTAACTTCGTTTTAAGTGATGTAGTAATTGAGTGCATATTCTTTCCAATAAATTGAACATCTGTAAAAAATGAATGCTAGTTTAAGTTAACCCCAACTTTTTTCCCTGCCGCACAAATATCTTGCCAAGTTGTATCGTCTATCTCAAAACCATCTGCTAAGCGTTGTGCCAGCATTTTTTGTTCGGGCTCACCAGCCAGCATAACTGGTACGCCTGCCTCACTCGCCGGACTTTGATAAACCCATTCAATAAAGGAATTTGTTTCTAAGTCAAATTGCTCTTTCGAATTGATGCTAATCGGATTGATCAAAATTGATAACATGCCATTCCAAATGGCGCGTTTTTTTACTTTGGGCGGTTTCCAGGTGCCATTACCCGTTAAGGCACCACCCAGTAGTTCACAGGCAATAGCTAAACCCGAGCCCTTGTGCTCGCCAAACGGCATTAGTGCGCCTAAATTACCTGCGCTATCAGGCTTCACAACTACGCCTGGATCATTGGTAGGCTTGCCCTGTTGATCAATTAAATATCCCGGACTTACTTCTTTACCGGCGTTATGGGCAACTCGCATCTTGCCTTGAGCTGAGCGACTGGTAGCAAAGTCTAAAATAAAAGGTGCACGATTAGCAAGCGGTACACCAATACAAAATGGATTAGTACCGTGGCGACCGATGCCGCCGCCCCATACCGCTACCACCGGCGCAGAAATGACGTTCACTAAATGAATCGACACTAAACCCTCAGCTGCAGCCATTTCAGCGAAATGCCCAATGCGGCCTAAGTGATGAGCACGCGATAGAGACACAATACAACTACCTAATTTTTTTGCTCTGGCAATTCCCATAGCCATTGCCTCTTCACCGACAACTTGGCCAAAACCTTGTTGACCGTCTAGCACCAACATACTTCCTAAATCGCTCATAACCCGAATGGTTTGGTTTGGTTGTAAAGAGCCCTCCATAAATGATTCGACATAGCGCGGAATCATTCCCGCACCATGTGAGTCATGACCCTTCAGGTTAGCCTGAATCAAGTTGGTACAAACCCGTAAAGCTTCCGCCTCAGAGCTACCAGTAGCTCTCATTATTGGAATAATTTTAGTTTTTAAATCTTCGGCTTGAAATATCGGCATAGATACCCAGTTTATGGCTTCTTAGAGTGCGTTAGAATAATAAAAAAAAGGGGGGGCAATGTTAAAACAGTGGCGCTTATCATTCTTGGTAATAATTGCGAGTCTCATTATGGCTTTTCCAAGCCATGCGCAATCGAACTATCCTAACAAACCCATTAAGCTAATTGTTGGCTTCCCTCCCGGTGGCGGTCTCGATTTTACCTCGCGACTCATAGCGCCCTATCTTGGCGAAGCGTTAGGACAGCAAGTTATTGTTGAAAATAAACCAGGCGCTGCTGGTGTCATCGCGCTCACCGAGCTTTCGCGTGCTGCCCCTGATGGTTACACCCTCGTTGTAGCGAATATTGGGCCCATGGTCTTAGCACCGAATATGATGGCCAAAAAACCCTATGATCCTTTAAAAGACTTCACTCCCATTGGGCAAATTGTTTCGACTTATTTCCTTGCTGTTGTCCCACGAGAGCTGCCAGTAGACTCACTCAAAACATTTATCCAGTGGGCCAAAAAGAATCCAGGTAAAGCCAATTTTGCATCTGGTGGCAATGGTTCTATTACCCATTTAAATGGCGAGTTACTCAATAATGTTGGTGGAATCAAACTAACGCATGTTCCCTATAAAGGTTCTGCACCCGCCATTGTTGACTTAATTTCTGGCCAAACGCATATCTTGGTCGATATTACTGGCATCTTGGTGCCGCAAGTTCAGTCTGGCAATCTAAAGGCGATTGCTATTACTAGTCCAACTAGAGATAAAGATCTGCCTAATGTTCCGACAGTGCGCGAGTCGGGTTATGCTGAATTAGAAACCTCCGGGTGGCAAGGTTTAGTTGGGCCCGCTAACATGCCTAAAGATGTGGTGCAAAAATTACAAGCCGCCCTCAAGAAAACCTTAGCAAATCCTGAAGTGCGTGAGCGCTTTGAAAAAGCCGGAACCCCCATAACCGAACGATCAGCAAGTGAATTTGCGGCATTTATTAAAGCTGAAAATGATCGTTGGGTCGCTGTTATTAAAGAGTCAGGTGCCAAAATTGAGTAAATCGAATCGCAAAAAACCAGAAGAACTGCGTAGTCATCGCTGGTATGGTGTAAAGGATATGCGTAGCTTTGCGCATCGTTCGCGCACTGCACAAATGGGTTATACCCGCAGCGATTATGCTGGCAAACCCGTCATCGCTATTATTAATACTTGGAGCGACATTAATCCATGTCATAGTCATTTTCGGCAGCGTGCTGAAGAAGTTAAAAGAGGTATTTGGCAAGCCGGTGGTTTCCCAGTTGAAATGCCGGCCATGAGTTTGTCAGAGCCCTTTCAAAAACCAACTACCATGTTGTATCGCAATCTTTTAGCGATGGAAACCGAAGAGCTTTTACGCTCCTACCCAGCCGATGCGTGCGTATTGATGGGCGGCTGTGACAAAACAACGCCTGCTTTACTCATGGGCGCAATTAGTATGAACATTCCCACCATCTTTTTGCCGGCTGGCCCGATGTTACGGGGCGATTATCGTGGTCAATTTTTGGGTAGCGGCAGCGATGTATGGAAATACTGGGATGAATTACGAGCCGGCAATATTACCGAGGCCGACTGGGGCGAAATTGAGGATGGTATTGCTCGCTCAGCTGGTCACTGTATGACGATGGGTACCGCATCCACCATGACAAGCACCGTAGAAGCGCTAGGCTTATGTTTATCTGGATATGCTTCTATTCCAGCGCCCGATTCAAGACATGCGCAAATGGCAACATTAACAGGCCGACGTATCGTCGAAATGGCGTGGGAAGATTTAAAGCCTTCCGATATTCTCACTGCTAGCTCTTTTGATAATGCCGTAATGACTACCTTGGCTTTATCAGGCTCTACTAATGCTGCAGTGCATTTAATTGCCCTAGCAAAACGCGCTGGCTTTGCGCTCTCCTTAGAGCGTTTTGATGAATTAGCTCGCAAAATACCGGTACTCGCGAATATTAGGCCCTCAGGCAAATATCTTATGGAAGATTTTTTCTATGCCGGTGGTTTGCGTGCTTTACTCAAACAACTTTCCAGCTTCTTAAGTCTTTCTGAGCAAACTGTTGACGGTAAAAACCTCGGTGAGTTAATCGCTGATGCTAAAGTATTTAATGAAGACGTGATTCGTTCGGTTGATAAGGCGCTAGTAAAAAGCGACGGCTTGGCAATCTTAAAAGGGAATCTTGCTCCAGATGGTGCAGTTATAAAGCCCCCTGCTGCGGAGGCACACTTACTAAAACATACTGGCAAAGCGGTCGTTTTCAAAAGCTATGATGATCTATCAGCACGTATTGATTCTGCCGATTTAGAAATCGATGCAAACTCAGTAATTGTTTTACAAAACGCGGGGCCTCAAGGTGCTCCCGGCATGCCAGAATGGGGGCAATTGCCTATCCCCAAAAAACTCTTAGAGCAAGGTGTACGCGATATGGTGCGTATCTCTGATGCCCGTATGAGCGGTACTAGTTATGGCGCATGCGTTTTGCATGTCACCCCAGAAGCCTATATCGGTGGGCCTTTAGCTTTTGTACAAGATGGCGACTTAATCGAATTAGATGTGCCAGCACGCAAATTAAATATCTTGATTACCGATGCCGAAATGGCCAAACGCAAAGCAGCCTGGGTAGCGCCAGCGCCTAAATTTGAGCGGGGCTTTGGTAAGATTTATTTACAGCACATTCAGCAGGCCAACAATGGCTGTGACTTTGACTTCTTAGAAACTCTGGTTGATACGACTAAAGCTCCTAAACAGCAAAAAAGTAGTAAAGGCAGCGAACCAGAGATTCATTAAAGGTGGCAATAATGGTACTAAGTGAATAATGAATCTCTGATCTATAAATTTTTTATTTATAAAACTGTTTATTCGCCTGATCAAGAAGTCCATCTATTGTGCCGCTGCTAACTACTTTTTTAAGGCCAGCAGAAAATCCAGCCTGCAGACTTGCATAGCATTTCGATTTCTTTGAAAACGCCACATACATATCGCCATAGACAAGATTTTTCGGTAAAAAGTCAACTTTCGCAAGAATGTTTAATTTCTTTGCCTCAAGTTTTCCTGGGTAGCGCCCAATAATCAGGTAATCGGCTTGCTTGTTTAATAGCGCCTCAAAAGCTTTATCTACACCATTGGCTCTGGCAAGGGTTAAATTTTGTGTAATATACGCGTCAAATTCAGAGCCATAACTTTCGCCTACATTAGTCACACCTTTCTTGCCCTTTAGATCACTCCACTCCGAGAATTTCAAAGTATCGCCATTGCGAATTACAATGGCAACCGGATCTTGCATATACGGTGGGTCAATGTAGTTCATATAGGCAACTCGCGCTGTATCCTTATAAATCCCAAAAATAATATCGGCCTTACCATCTTTAATGGCATCTTGGGCTTTTTGCCAAGAGCCAAAGTCAATAGAAGTAATTTTTTTCACTTGCAACTGCTGCGCAATTGTCGATACCAATACAGCAGAGGACCCAACAATTTTGCCATCAGCTCCCCAAGCCACAGGGGGGTAAGCTGGGTGCCCCGTAATAACCAAAGCCTCACAAACAGGGCTAGTCTGCGCAAATGCTACAGTAGCTAATGAGCTCAACACTGAGAGCATTAAGTATTGTTTGATTTTCATCGTTACCTTTAAATTTAGCAGCACATAATTTGCCATTATGACAAATTTACCTAGCTTGGCTAAATTAACGCAGATAATCATACTCAATCCGAAAATTGAGGGCTACTTACCCAATCCCAAGGCCTCAACCATAGCTCGAAATACCTCGGTATTATCCATAAAACCTTTAAAGCGATCAGCGCCAGGGCCCATGGCATTTAACACAGCATCGTCAGCAGTATGTACGCCCGATTCTTGGGTGCTAGGTAAATTACCCGGCATATGAATGGCGTCTTCATGATTCTCTTGATACTTAGGATTGGCGATGTATTTACCGGCAGAATTTTTAACCGCAGGTATAAACGTACCGTCTAACTTTGGCCGCATAGTCTCATAATGATCAGGGTAGTTACCGTAAAAAAAAGCTAAGCGCCGCGTAACGTCAATTTTTTCTGGGTAGCCGGAGTCATTTGCAATGGGATAATTTGGAAACCCAGCCTCAGCATATACCCCTACTTTATCGCGCAAGGCGCCAGACTTAAGATCATCAACGACACCCGCAATAGACCCGCTATGGGTATGGTCTGGGACAACAATAATTAACGTATCGGGATGCGTCTTAGCAAAATCTTTGGCAACTTGAACCGCATTACTTAACATAATGGTATCAAATGCTGCTCGTTCCCAATCTAATGGATGATTAAACTTATCGATCAGAGCAGCCTCTACCATGAGAAAAAATCCATTCGGGTTTTTAGAAAGAATCTTTAATGCCGCATCGGTCATTTCAGTTAAATCAGGCTGATTAGGAAACTCTTTAACAGTATTTTGTTTCAGTACAAATCGATCTAATGAGCCATCCATATTATCTGGATGGTAAGTACCAAATAATTTTTTGGTTAGCGGATCATTTGCATCAGACTTTAATTCCTGTTTAGTAGTTGATACACGGTAACCAGAATTCATGAAAGATTCAATTAAATTTCGATCGTCTTTGCGCTTCGATCCCTTGACGCTTTGCGGTAGAAAATAAGCGGTACCCCCACCTAAAATAACATCCGCGCCACTAGCAAAAAATTGATCAGCAATATATTGCTTATCTGCTCTTCGCCGGGTATGGGCAACCATGGCTGCTGGAGTGGCATCTTCAATTTCTGCATCACTAACCACACCCACAGCCATATTCGTTTTACGTTTAATAATTTCCGTAATCGTTTCAACTTTAGGATGTTCTAGGTTTTCCCGTGCTCTAGAAACATATACACCCATTGCATTAACTGCTGTTTTATGACCAGTTGTGTAAGCACTCATCGAATTAGCTGAATCAGTTATTAAAGAATCGCTACCTGAAGTGCCAATCATTGCGGTATAAGGCATATCGTCAAAAGCTAAGCGTCCGTTATATTTACCTTGAGTTATGCCCTTTGATAAAACCCGCGCCGCAGTTCGATTAGCAATCGTCATTCCATCGCCAACAAATAAAATAACATTTTTTACTTTTTTTAGCCCAGTTCCAAATACTTCCCAATGTACTTCTCCGCTCTCCTTGCCGTCTGTGACGTTTATTTTGTAAGGTCCAGGCTTACTTATAATCATGTCCTTTAGAATTAAGCTGCTTCCTAGGCCATTTTCTGCTGGAATAAAAATAGGTGTTTGTTGAGAAAATTGGCTCAATGGCAAGCCATTAATCATTACTTTAATATCTTGCGAATTTACTTGATTACTAAATTCAATCCGAAAATCAAAGAGTGAGCCGTTTAAAATAATCGCTCTATCTATCGGATAAATAGTAACTGACCAAGCGTTACTAATAAATAAACTAAAGTTAGCACTAACAATAGTTATTAAAAAAATAAAACGGTAACAAAGCCGCATCATAAGAAAACCCTAATTAAAAAAATTTTAACTCAGAGTAGTAATATGAAGCAGAAAAATGACGAAATTGTGACAGCCCGTAAGCAATATCTAGAGCTTTACCTAGCTTTAATTAATCTGTACCCATTCCCGTCTTTTTAACTAAAGCGGCGTAGCTAGCCAATTGGTCTTGAATTTTTTTAGCCAACTCTTCTGGCGAGCTACCTACCGGATTTAGGCCATTAGCCAGTAGTTGTTGACGCACGGTGGGATCTTTCAATGCCTTGATCAGCTCAGCGTTTAGTTTTTGAATAATAGGCTGTGGCGTACCTGCTGGCGCTACCAGTGCAAACCAGGCGCTAAACTCAAACCCAGGAAGGCCAGACTCTGCAATCGTTGGTACATTGGGATATTGCAAGGCACGTTTAGGGCTCGTAACGCCAATTAATTTGAGGCGGTTTGACTTTACTAAGGTTTTGGAGCTTGCTAGAGTAATAAATGCTGCCTGCACTTCACCTGAGGCAACCCCAATTCCTGTTTGATTAATCCCCTTATAAGGAATGTGCGTCATCTTAATACCTGCCTCAGAAGCAAATATCTCCATGGCAATCTGTTGAGGGCTACCGTTACCGGCCGATCCATAATTGAGTTGTCCAGGATTTTGCCGGGCAGCAGCAATCAGTTCACCTGCATTCGCATAGGGAGATTTAGGCGGCACAACTAGACCCCACTCCACCATCACAGCCAAAGAAATCGGGGCAAAGTCTTTAATAGGGTTCCAAGGTAGTTTGCGATTGACATTTGGCACCATGGTTAAGATGCTATCGTTGAAACCCCCCAGGGTATAGCCATCCGGTTTAGCTTTGGCAACCTTATCGGCGCCTATTAAACCAGCGGCGCCAGGAAGGTTCTCAACGATAAAACCTTG
>JBAXGQ010000055.1:0-11040 GCA_037139315.1 Burkholderiaceae bacterium | reverse complement strand
TTTTTATTTACCGAGCCTAGGAAAAACAGTGGCTGAACTATCGCCAGCTGAAAAAAATTGCCTTAGTCATCGCGGTCAAGCTTTACAGCAATTACTAGCCAACTTGGCATGACAATTAAGCTAATCGCCCTTCCGCCTTTATCGCTCTATATTCATTTTCCGTGGTGTGAAAAAAAATGTCCCTACTGTGATTTCAATTCCCATCAAATTAAAGATACGGGTTTTGATGAGGCGCGTTACCTGCGTGCACTCATTCAAGATTTACAAACTGAATTACCCCGCATTTGGGGGCGTAAAGTACAAACTATTTTTATTGGCGGGGGAACCCCTAGTTTAATTTCTCCCGCGGGTTTGGAATGGTTACTCTCAAGCATTCGTGCCTTAGTACCGCTCGATCCTGCTGCTGAAATTACCCTCGAAGCAAATCCAGGTTCAGTTGAAGCCGATAAGTTTGCAGCCTTTGCTGGCAGCGGCATCAATCGCATCTCGCTGGGTATTCAGAGCTTTCATGACGTTCAACTCAAGGCCTTAGGTCGCATTCACAATGGCAACCAAGCAAGGCGCGCGATTGAGGTTGCCCAGACGCATTTTCAAGCCGTTAACCTTGACTTAATGTACGCCTTGCCACAACAAAGTCTTGCCGATGCCACTGCGGATGTTCGTACGGCACTCAGTTTTAACCCTACCCACCTCTCACTCTATCAGCTCACCTTAGAACCAAATACTTTATTTGCTAGCCAGCCACCCGTGCTACCTGATGAAGACGAGAGTGATGCAATATTTGATAGTAATTTTGCTCTGCTTACGGATGCGGGTTATGCACGCTATGAAGTCTCGGCATATAGTAAACCTCAACAAGCTTGCAAACATAATCTCAATTATTGGCAATTTGGTGACTATATTGGTATTGGCGCAGGCGCACATGGCAAAATTTCACTGCCTCATTCAATTACGCGTCAAGTCCGCGAACGTCATCCAGAAACCTATATGCACGCCATGGAAACACAAGGCCATGCGCTGATTGAAACCCGTGAACTGACCCCCAATGAAATCCCATTTGAATTTATGCTAAATGCACTGCGTTTACCTGCTGGTGTAGCCACTACCAGTTTTGCAGAACGTACCGGCTTATCACTGCAAACGATTAGCAAGGAAATTGAACGTGCGACTGCTAAAGGTTTACTCGATAGCCATCCCACTACCCTTAAACCTACTGCACTGGGTTTGCGATATTTGAATGATTTACAAGAGTTGTTCTTAAAATCACCTTAAAACTTAAGGCTGAAAAGCGCCCTCGGCCGTGAGACTGGCGAGCTCAGCTTCGTTTACACCTAACTCGGCCAAAATGCTCGCGGTATGCTCACCCAATAATGGCGGAGGCATTCTCACTTGTTGTGGCGTAGTTGATAATTTCACGGCAAAACCAATATTCGGAATCTTACCTTCAATTGGATGGTCGATTTCAATGCGCATTTGCCGGTGTTTGCCATGAGCACTATCAAAGGCCTCCGGATAGGTATTAATGGGTCCCGCAGGAATTCCTTCGGCAAGTAATAGATCAACCCACTCGGCACTCGCACGCGTAATAAACGTTTTTTCTAATTCAGCTACAAGCTCTAGTCGATTAGCTAAGCGCAAAGGGTTCGTCATAAAACGGGCATCGCTAAATAATTCAGGACGGCCAATTTTGGCGCATAACAAACCCCATAATTTTTGGTTCGTTGCACCCATCACAAAATAGCCATCAGCTGATTTCATCGCTTGATAAGGTGCACTCATATGATTTGCCGTACCTAGCTTATAAGGCTCAACTCCTGTTCCCCAGTACTGGGCAGTGTCCCAAATCGAAAACGCTAGCGCTGCATCGAATAAAGAGGCGTCGATAAATTGGCCTTCACCACTTTTTGTGCGTCCAATGTATGCCGCCAAAATCGCATAGGTTGCAAACAGGGCGCAACCAATATCGGCTACCGGTACGCCTGCTTTCACCGGAGGGCCATCGGGATAACCAGTGACACTCATCACACCTGACATGGCTTGGGCCATTAAATCAAAACCAGGGCGATCTGCCCAAGGACCCGTTTGACCAAATCCAGAAATACTCGCGTAAATTAATGCGGGATTCACTTCATGCAAAACCGCGTAATCAATACCTAATCTTTTCATGACGCCAGGCCGATAATTTTCAACTAAGATATCTGCTGTTTTTACTAAACGTAAAAAAACTGCCCGCCCTGCTGAACTTTTTAAATTCAGCGCAACACTGCGCTTATTGCGATTCATATTTAAAAAACCCATGCTATCGGCGCCCTTCATTTTGAAGCCCATCGCGCCACGCGTTTGATCGCCCGTTCCAGGTGGTTCAATTTTGATGACATCGGCGCCCAAATCAGCTAATAACATACAGCTATAGGGTCCTGCCATGACTTGACTTACATCTAAAACACGGACTCCAGCTAAAGGGAGTGGTTTTGTGGCACCTGAATTAATCATGCAGTGCTTTACTTTGAAGGAATAGAATAAGCTGAATAATATAAATCATTTACGAGGAAGAAGATGAATATCTTGCGCATGACTGCTCTTTTAACCATTGCTCTGCTTGGTTTTGGTACTTTGTCTGCAAACGCACAAGGCTATCCGACGAAGCCCATTCGCTTAATTGTGGGCTTTGCGCCTGGTGGTGGCACAGATATCGTTGCTCGCGCCTTAGCACCAAAAATGAGTGAGTCGCTCGGTCAATCGGTCATTATTGAAAATAAAGCGGGAGCTGCGGGCACCATTGCCGCTGACATGATTGCCAAAGCAGCGCCAGATGGATATACCCTATTAATGGGGCATTCAAATTCCAATGCGATTGCGCCCTTTGTTTTAGATAACGTCCCCTTTAACCCTGAAAAAGATTTCACCCCCATTACTTATTTAGGATACGTGCCTAATGTATTGGTTGTGAATGCCTCTCTCCCCGTCAATTCCGTGGCTGAATTAATTGCCCTCGCTAAAACTAAACCGGGTGAATTAACGTATGGGTCATCCGGCATTGGCAGCACGCAGCATTTGGCTGGTGCACTCTTTGCCAAAATCGCTGGTATATCTCTTAACCATGTGCCATACAAAGGAAGTGGTCAAGCGATTATTGATTTATTGGGCGGCCAAATCACCATGAATTTTGATACGCTGCCGCCCGTTTTGGAGCATATTAAATCAGGCAAATTAAAGGCTCTTGCAATTTCCACTCCAAAGCGCTTGCCTCTGCTAGTGAACGTACCTACCTTTACTGAAGTTGGTATTACTGGTTTTGATGTAACTAACTGGTACTCGGTGATGGGGCCAAAAAATATGGCGCCTGCCACGGTCGCCAAAATTGATCAAGCGGTTAAAGCAGCAATGGCTGACCCCAATACGTATAAAACGCTTGAGTCACAGGGCTTACAAACCGAAGGGCCTAAAACTCCAGCAGCCTTTAATGCTTTCTTAATTGCGGAACTAGCAAAATATCGACAATTGGTTAAAACCCTGGGTATTAAAGCCCAATAATGAGTCGATAGATGAACGCAGACCAGAACAATGTAGCCCGCGTATTGTTTGCGGTTGAGGGATCAATTGCGCATATTCATTTTGAGCATCCCTCGGCTCGTAATGCCATGACCCAAGAAATGTATGAAAGCTTGCGAACGATTTGTCAGCAAATCCAAAATACGCCTGCGATTCGGGTAGCCATTCTACGTGGTGTAGGTGAAAAATCATTCGTCTCTGGAAGTGATATTGCGCAATTCGCCAACTACCAAGATGGTGAAGATGGTATGCGCTACGAAGCTTCCATAGCAGCTTATTTACAACCCCTGCAAGAACTCAGCATTCCCACCATTGCAGTCATTGAAGGCTTTGCAATTGGCGGAGGTCTAGCAATTGCGAGTAGCTGCGACTTTCGCATTGCCACACCTGAAGCTAAGTTTGGCGTACCGATTGCGAAAACACTCGGTAATTGCCTGTCAATTGGCAATTTAGCCTGGCTTACTGCACAACTTGGCACCGGCATAGTTAGGCGTATGTTGCTCTTAGCAGAATTAATTAGTGCGCCCGAATTGCTTAACCAAGGATTTATTTTACGCATCTACCCCCAAGCTGAATTAAGTGCTGCCGCAATCACCTTAGCCCAGCGCCTGGAATCGCTAGCGCCGATTACGCAAAAAGTAACTAAACTCAGTTTATTGCGTCTGTCACAAAGTAATTTACCGAATTGCGATGATTTAATTCGCGAATGCTATGGCAGTGCTGACTTTAAAGCTGGGGTAGCGGCCTTTTTAGCGGGTGAAAACCCTAAGTGGCAAGGGCAATAAGTTGCAGTAAATTATTACTAGAGGTAGTCTTATAAAATATACCGGTGGGGGAGCAAATGTCTTTAATTCATTTTCAACAGCTGATGAAATTTAGTCTCATTAACTTAAGTCTGCTTGGGCTGTCACTAATCAGTTCACCTAGCTTTGCACAAACATCTGCTAGTAACATGAATAATCGTTCGCTAGCAGCTACCTGTGCTAACTGTCATGGCACTGATGCGGTGGTCGTACCTAATAGTGGTATGCCAGCCATTGGTCAGCTGAATAAAGATGAGATGCTCGCAAAACTCATGGCCTATAAAAGTGGTGCGCAACAAGGTACTATCATGCCGCAATTGGCTAAAGGCTACACCGATGAACAACTCAATACGATCGCCAGCGTTCTCGGCAAAAAATAATTCAGGAGCTAAGATGAATCGTCGTCATTTTTTAGGTCAAAGTCTTGCCTCTGCTGGTCTACTAGCGGGATGTGCCTCTTCTGCCCCGATTAACATTAGTAAAGCCCAAGTGGTGGTTATTGGTGGCGGCTATGGGGGAGCAACAGCAGCAAAATACATTCGTATGTTCTCCAACAACACTGCCCAAGTAACCTTAATTGAACCCAATACCGATTTCATTTCCTGCCCAATGTCAAACTTGGTTATTGGTGGCACACGCACCATGGCAGAAATTACCTCACCCTACGATAACTTATCAAAACGCCATGGCGTGAAATTAATTAAAGACATGGTTGAGTCAATCGACCAAAAACAGAAAACCATCAAACTCGCATCAGGTTCGACCATCAAGTATGACAAATTGGTTGTATCGCCTGGCGTCAACCTCATGATGGATCAAATTAAAGGTCTTGCTGAAGCCAATCAAGCTGGCGTTACCATTCAAGCTTGGAAGGCTGGTCCAGAAACTATCGCACTGCAGCAGCAGTTAGCGGCTATGCGCGATGGTGGCGTGTATGCGATTAGCATTCCCGAAGCCCCCTTCCGTTGCCCGCCTGGCCCCTATGAACGTGCTTGCCAAGTAGCGAGTTACTTTAAAAAGAATAAGCCCAAGTCTAAAGTCTTAATCTTTGATGCGAATGCCGATATTGTTTCAAAAGCAGGTCTATTTAGAAAAGCTTGGGCAACTTTATATCCAGGGATGATTGAATATCACCCTAAATTTAATGTAGTGGCTGTCGATGCTAAAACCAAAACGATTAAGTTTGAAGTGCAGGATGATGTCAAGGCTGATGTCTTAAATATTCTCCCCTTGATGCGCGCTGGTGATATTGCCGTCAAAAGTGGCATTGCTAATGCCAATGGTCGCTGGGTACAGGTGAATTATCTTAACTTTGAAGCTACCGCAGCTAAAGATATTCATGTCTTAGGCGATTCAATCCAAGTTGCACCACTCATGCCTAAATCAGGACACATGGCTAACTCCCATGCCAAAGTAGCTGCGGCCGCGATCGTTGCCGAGCTCGGTGACTTAGAGGTGAATTCCGCCCCGGTATTGACTAATACTTGCTATAGCTTTGTCGATGCAACCCAAGTCGTTCACGTAGCGAGTGTGCATCAATACAATGCCGCAGAAAAAACCTTTAAAACGGTACCTGGATCAGGCGGTCTTTCACCTGAGCCAACAGTGCTTGAAGGTATATATGCTTGGGGGTGGGCGAAAAATATCTGGGCAGATAGCTTAGCGTAAGTTGCCGCACAATAAAGGGTATCTTTGCTGCAGAATCTACCCCCAATTGATTTAGTTAAAGCGCAAGCCATCGTTTACCGAGCTCCCATTGCCGAGCCCGTACAAACTTCATTTGGACTGATGCATAACCGCCCCGCTTTGGTGGTGATGCTTGAGGATCGCGATGGCAATCGCGCCTGGGGTGAAATTTGGTGCAATTTCCCTACAGTTGGTGCCGAACATCGGGCTCGGCTTTTCGAGGCTTTAGTGGCCCCTCTTTTATTAAGTAAAACGTGGGTGTCGCCACAAGCAGTATTTTCTACGCTAACCAAGGATTTGCATATTTTAAGCCTGCAAAGCGGTGAGCCTGGTCCTATTGCCCAAGTCATTGCTGGGGTAGATATGGCCTTATGGGATTTAATCGGAAAAAAATTACAGCAACCCCTATGGCAAATTTTTAACGGCTCCCCTAGCGTGCAAGTCTATGCTTCAGGAATTAATCCCCTTCATCCTGAAAAAATAGCGCAGCAAAAATGGGCTGAGGGATATCGGGCCTTTAAATTAAAAATCGGTTTTGGCGCAAAACGCGACTTAGATAATTTAGCTAATCTTAGGGCAGCTCTCGGTGCCGATATTCCGATTATGGTGGACGCTAATCAAGCGTGGTCCCCGCAAGAGGCAAAAGAACAAATTCAGCAATTAGCACAATATCAGCCGTTTTGGATAGAAGAGCCTATCGCAGCAGATAGCCCTTTGAGTGCTTGGCAGGAATTAGCTAACCACTCAACGATCCCACTAGCTGCTGGGGAAAATATGCGGGGCATGCTGGAATTTACCAATGCAATTGAGAGCACTGCCTTTGCCGTCCTTCAGCCCGATATGGGCAAATGGGGGGGATTTAGCGCTGGTGTCCCGCTGGGCCAAGCCATTGTGAACAGTAAAAATATGTTTTGTCCACATTGGTTGGGTGGCGGCATCGGCTTAATCGCTTCAATGCATCTGAAAGCAAGTGCGAATACCTTTGGCTTTGTTGAGGTCGATGCCAACCCCAATCCACTGCGCGAACTCTTAGCCCCTCAACTGCCAAAAATTGTTCAGGGCAGCATCACTTTAAATGCAGCTCCAGGGCTAGGAATTACTCCAGACCTGGATGCATTAAAAGAATTTCAAGTGCCGCACCATTACTAAACTGACTTAATTACTTCCGTAAATTCAGCGCAGTCCCCAGTTTTTCATATAACTCGACTTGTTCACGCGCAAATTTTTCAGTATCTGCGGGCGAGCGAATTGCTGGTATCGCAGCAACTGTTGCATTGCCTTTAATCCAATCGGGATCTTGTGCCACTTTTTTGAGCACCTCAACCCACTTATTGACTACCTCAGGGGGTAATCCAGGCGGCCCATACAAACCGCTCCAGCCCATCACTTGCTCTAATGGCCCTACTCCCATTTCACGCGCAGTAGGAATTTCAGGAAATTCTTTGAGCCGTTCAGCAGAGGAAGAAACTAAAGCGCGCATCGCACCACCTTTAATTTGACCGACCAAGGTAGTGAGGTTATTACATAAAAATTGCACTTGGTCACCAAGCAATGCTGCCGTAGCTTCACCGCCGCCCTTATAACCAATCATCACTGCTGAACTAGAGGGAATATTGACGGAGCGTAACATGACCTCAACTGCTAAATGTTGAGTGGTACCGGGCCCCGCAGTAGCGTAATTTAATTTGCCTGGTTGGGTGCGAATGGTATCTAATAATTCTTTCAGATTTTTATAAGGTGAATCGGGCCTGACAACACAGACAACAGGATTAAAATCTAACAAAGAAATAATCGTAAATTCATTCCACTTATATGGCGTTTTACTATCTAAGGCAGGCGTAATAGCTTGTGAACCACCCCGCGAAATAAGTAAAGTGTAGCCATCGGGCGCAGCATTCCGCACGCGCATTGAGCCAATCGTGCCAGAAGCACCCACTACGTTTTGCACGATTAACGTTTGACCCATTAATTTAGTTGCAGCTGCCGCTAAATTGCGTCCAGAAAAATCACTATCTCCGCCAGCAGCATAAGGTGCAATTAAAGTCACTTGACGATTAGGATAAGGTTGAGCAAATGCCGAATTAATCGTAACTGCGGCACCTAAACAGCCGGCCAAAGCCAACAATACAGTTGAACGGTACCAAGACCGACTATCGAATTTACTTGTCATACAGTCTCCTATGATGATTTTGCTCAACCATATCACAGGTAATTCTGAGAAAAAAGCGGGTAAATACTAGGTTTATAAGAATTCTGCCAAATTTACCTAAGTCATTGAGATTAATCAGGTAAAAATTATTTCAGCACAGAAAGCGAAAAATAATTTGCTCAATTTTGTTCTCTTGACAGGCTAATTTAAACAACCTAGGATAGCCATGGTTCGCTTGCTATTATCTGCTTAGCAAGCCTCATATTCTATTTAAATTCACTTGAAAAATACCAATGTCAAATACTAATTTTGAAACTGATTTTTGGAAGGATGAACAAAATCGCAAGGGCTGGGATGACATTATTCCGGGTGAAGCTAGAAAAACTATTCCATACACACTGACGCTCGAAGCCATCCAAAAGTATTGCAAAGTGATTGGCGATACTCACCCGCTCTACTTTGATGAGGACTATGCAAAAAACACACCCTATAAAGGCATCATTGCCCCGCCAGCAATTCACATTCTTTTAATGTTTTCTTGTACCCCCGCCGACGATTGGATGAGAAGCCCAGGAACGATTAACGCTGGACAATCGTGGAGCTACAACATCCCAGCACGCCCAAATGACGTTATCCGCCTGGAAGCCAGAGCACTAGATAAATTTATAAAAAAGGAGCGTTTGTTTGTCATTCATGACAACGTCTTTTTTAATCAAAATAATGACGTGATCTGCTCTGGACGCGGCTGGACTATTCGCCCACAATAATAAATTATTGTATTAATTAATAAATAATGAGGTTAAGTAAATGAGTAATACATTAGACAGATATCGTGTTGGAGAAACAATTCAAGGTCTACCGTTTTATCCAACTAGAGAATCGATTCGTGAGTTTTGCGAAGCTTCACTCGACTTCAATCCATTGCATCTTGATGATAATTACATGCAAACCCAGTTTGGTAAAACCAAATTTGACGGCATCATCATGCATGGCATGAATAATTTTGGCGTCATCTCTAAAATGATTACCGATTGGGTTTATCCGCAAGGCGGAATGCACCGACGTTTAGAGACACGCTGGAAGTCGCCAGTGAAGCCGGGCGACACGATTACCCCCAGCGCCATTATTACTGCAATCAAAACCACTAAAAAGGGGCATTGGGTCTCGCTAGATATCGTAGTAAATAATCAACGCAATGAAGTAATTGCCCTTGGCGAAGCCTTAGTTGAATTTCCCCTCGCGTCGTAATGAAGCGGCGAATTTACGCATATTCGATTAACAATAAGGAGTTAGGCAATTGAGCAAACTAAATATATTTGTACGCAATCTATTATTAGGTTTCAGTTTGGCAATTGTCGGAGCTACCGCCTTCGCGCAAAATTTTCCAAATAGTCCAGTCAAAATAGTTGTGCCATTTCCACCCGGCGGAACAACAGATATCTTGGCTCGCATTCTAGCCAATGAATTAACCAAAAAATGGTCACAATCAGTCGTAGTTGAAAATAAAGCGGGCGCTAGCGGTACGGTATTTTCCGAGCAATTGGTAAAAATGCCACCTGATGGCTATACCTTGATGGTGACCGCTACCCATCATGTCATTAATCCGAATTTATATAAAAACTTGAAATACAACACCCGCACCGACTTTACGCCTATTGCCTTGGTTGCAAATGTGCCTAATGTATTAGTCGTCAATCCTGCTTTTCCAGCAAAAACAGTCAAAGAATTAATAACCTATGCTAAAGCGAACCCTGGCAAGGTTATGTTTGGCTCCTCAGGAACAGGCGGGGCGAATCATCTTTCGGGTGAGTTGTTTAACGCGATGGCTGGCATCAATATGGTTCATGTGCCTTATAAGGGTGCGGCGCCTGCCCTAAACGACCTGTTAGGTAATCAAATTTCAGTGATGTTTGATTCTGTGCCGGGTGTTTTGCAGCATATTAAATCCGGTAAATTACGCGCACTTGGTGTCACCTCCCTCACCCGTGCTTCGGCCTTACCAGATGTACCCACCATCAGTGAAGCGGGTCTAAAAGGCTTTGAAGCAACAGCTTGGTTTGGTATGTATGCACCACCAAAAATGGCACCCGACCTATTAAGTAAAATTTCTAGCGATGTCTTGGCCGCCCTGCAAAGTGTGCAAGTAAAAAATCAATTTGCTGAACAAGGCGCAGATGCGGGCAGCATGAACCAAGCTCAGTATGCTAAGTATGTTGATGATGAAATTAGTAAATGGGCAAAGGTAATCAACGATAGCAATATTAAAATCGATTAATTCATGCCAAAAAAAATTCGCCTTAAGCCAACACTTGGCGCCTTATCCCATATTAGGGTGC
This sequence comes from Burkholderiaceae bacterium, assembly GCA_037139315.1. GTDB lineage: Bacteria > Pseudomonadota > Gammaproteobacteria > Burkholderiales > Burkholderiaceae > Polynucleobacter. Next base: position 514 of record JBAXGQ010000055.1, on the reverse strand, counting down.
TCGATTTATCACGTGTTCTGGCTGGCCCTTGGTGCACGCAAAATTTAGCTGACCTTGGAGCAGAGGTTATTAAAGTTGAGCGGCCAGGAAGCGGTGATGACACCCGCGGCTGGGGACCACCTTGGATTAATCCAACAGAAACCATTCATGGCCAGCGCATTTCTAGCTATTTTGCTGCTGCTAATCGTGGCAAAAAATCCCTTACCCTCGATATATCCTCACTTAAAGGTAAAAAAATAATCGAAGACCTGGTTCGTGTGAGTGATGTCTTGATAGAGAACTATAAATTGGGCGACCTGAAACGTTATGGGCTTGATTACACAAGTCTCAAGAAAATAAATCCCCGTTTAGTTTATTGCTCTATAACGGGCTATGGACAAGATGGCCCTAATGCGCATAAACCGGGGTATGACTTTGTCTTTCAAGCAATTGGCGGAATGATGAGCATTACTGGCGAAAGTGATACTTTACCCGGTGGTGGTCCACAAAAATTAGGAATTGCTATCGCCGATGT
>JBAXGQ010000054.1:0-11156 GCA_037139315.1 Burkholderiaceae bacterium | reverse complement strand
GATCAATCCGCCCATTACTAAAATCAATGGTCAACTGTTGCAATTGATCACGCAAAATCGCCAGATTATCAGCTTGATCACCTGTGTTAAATGTCGCTGGCTTTCTAAAAGGCAAGACTAGCGCAAGAGTCGCTAGCGTTACCATTCCTACCGCGATTGCAAAAAATAACCAAGTCATGGCCGATCCTTTGGCTGCGCTATATTATTGGGCGCACCATTATTTAATAATGCCGTTGCTCTGGCGAGGTCGGCCTGGGAAAATTGTTGTTCACCAAGCAATTTTTTGCGCACCTGAATTTGCCGCCATAAGAAGAAAAACGCCAGCAATAAAATCGCAAAAGGCCCAAGCCATAAAAACCACGTACTGGCTTTCAATGGCGGTTTATAGAGCACAAAATCGCCATACCTCTGCACCATATAGTCAAGAATTTCTGCTTGGGTTCGGCCTTGAGTTAGTTGGGTGCGGATTTGGTTTTTGAGATCAATTGCTAAGTCAGCATTGGAATCTGCAATCGTTTGATTTTGACAAACTAAACAGCGTAACTCATTGGAAATGGTATTGACTTGCGCTTCGAGGGCGGGATTAGTGCTGAGGGGTTGCGCAGTACTTGGCGCTTGGGCTAAACAACTGACTTGCCAAACATAAATCAAGAGTGCGACTGAAATAATTTTACGCATTTAATTTCCGAATCAATGGCAAAATTTTGTCTTGAAATATTTGTGGGGTTAAAGGGCCAATTTGTTTAAACCGAATCACGCCATTACGATCGATGACAAATGTTTCAGGTACGCCATAGACACCATAATCAATACCAACCTGTCCTTTACTATCAGAAATCGATAGTGCATAGGGGTTTCCACGCTCTTTAAGCCATAACTCTGCATCGGCTACTTTGTCTTTGTAATCAAGACCAATCATGGGCACTATTTTTTGCTGGCTAATCGTCATTAATAAATCATGCTCTTCACGACAAGCCACACACCAAGAAGCCCAGACATTGAGTAACCAGACTTGTCCACGCATTTGGGCGGGGGAAAAGCTGGCGGTTTCGTTTCCTAAAATTCCTAAAGTAAATTGCGGCGCTGGCTTATCAATGAAAGGCGATGGAACTTCGCGGGGATTGAGTTGCAAGCCCAAGCCTAAGAATCCCAAGAGCAGGACAAAAATGGCTAGAGGTACAAGATATCGCTTCATGATTTGGGAGTCATGGACGTTTGCGATAGCGGCGATCGGTAATGGCCAGTAAACCTCCTAAGGCCATGACGAAGCAGCCACCCCAAATCCAATCAACAAAGGGCTTTATATGAATACGCACACTCCAGTCGCGCTCATTGAGCTGCTCGCCTAACGAAATATAGAGATCGCGCGTTAAGCCAACACTGATTGCAGCTTCGGTCATTGGCATTTGACTAGAATCATAGAGGCGCTTTTCAGGCGTCATCATGGCAATGGCTTGGCCATTTTGTTTGACGATAAATTGGCCTTGCATGGCTTGGTAGTTTGGTCCTTGCAGGGGATTTAAGGCGCGGAGTTCAAAGTCATAGCCGCCGAGTTGGGCGGTACTACCAACGGACATGCGTAAATCTTGTTCGCTTTCAAAGCCCCGCACACCAGTCACACCAATGATAAAAAAAGCCACGCCAAGATGGGCCATTACCATGCCATAAAAACTCGCTGGTTGCGCTAATAAATTTTGCCACCACGCGCGTTCATGATTACTGCGTGCTCGGTCAATGAGTTGAGTCATGCTGGTGGTGATAATCCAGGCAGCTAAAAATAAACCAAAACCAATGAGTGGAGTCCAGTTACGCAAAACAAATGGTGCAATGATGGCAGTAATTGCGCTTACTGCAGCGGCCCATTTCAGTTTCTGGGCGATATCCAGCGGAGCTGATTGGCGCCAACGCGTCATTGGGCCAATGCCAATGAGAAAGAGGGCGGGGGTCATTAAAGGCAAGAATACGGCTTCAAAATACGGCACACCTACCGAAATTTTTCCTAAGTTGAGCGCATCCAGAATCATTGGATATAGCGTACCTAGTAATACTGCACCGGCTGCTACTAAAAATAAAACATTGTTTGCCAGTAGCATGCTTTCACGCGAGACGGTGGTAAATGAGCCTCCGATATTAGCTTTTGGGGCACGCCAAGCGAAGAGGAGTAAAGAACCACCAATGACCACTGCTAGAAAGCCAAGAATAAAAATACCGCGTTTAGGATCGGTGGCAAAAGCATGCACTGAGGTGAGTACACCTGAGCGGACTAAAAAAGTTCCCAATAAGGATAAAGAGAAAGCAATAATTGCTAAGAGCGCAGTCCACATTTTGAACCCACCCCGTTTTTCAGTCACCGCTAATGAGTGAATGAGTGCCGTGCCAACTAACCATGGCATAAAGGAAGCATTTTCTACTGGGTCCCAAAACCACCAGCCGCCCCAACCTAATTCGTAATAGGCCCAGGCACTTCCCAAAGCAATACCAATGGTTAAGAAGCACCATGCTGATGTAACCCAAGGTCGAGACCATCTGGCCCATGCTGCATCTAGCCGGCCTGATAAAAGTGCAGCGATAGCAAAAGCAAAGGCGACTGATGACCCTACATAACCCATATATAAAAATGGGGGATGCGCAATCATTCCGGGGTCTTGCAATAGTGGATTAAGGTCTTTACCTTCTACTGCAGCGGGCAAAAGACGCGTGAACGGATTAGAGGTTAACAAAGTAAATAGCAGCACACCGACACTGAGTAAACCCAAGACTGCCAAAATGCGCGCCACCATTTTTTGCGGCAGGTGCTTTGAAAATGCTGCGACTGCTAAGGTCCACCCAGCAAGCATTAAAGCCCACAATAAAATAGAGCCCTCATGTCCACCCCACACTGCACCAATACGATAAATTGTCGGCAGGAGCGAATTGGAATTTTGCGCAACATATAAAACTGAAAAATCATTTTGAATAAATGCAATCATCAGGCAAATAAAAGCCATTGCTACCCAAATAAATAAGGTGGTTGCAGCTGGTCTAGCGACGAGGGTGAGAAGGGGGCGATTTGTTTGTGCACCGATGAGTGGCAAGACACCTAATATGAGTGCTGTTAATAAAGCCAGAATGAGCGCCAGCTGACCTAATTCAGGGATCATTAGCGTGAACCTCCTGCAGGCGCACTTAAGGTTGGTGCTGACTGGGTTTGATGGCTTTGGGCTTTTTTCAGCGCCTCTGCTGCTTCTGGGGGCATATAATTTTCATCGTGCTTCGCGAGTACTTGATCGGCGACAAAGATGCCCTGATTATTTAGGCGTCCTTGCGCTACTACTCCCTTACCTTCCTTAAAGAGGTCAGGCAACATTCCCTCATAAGATACTGGTGTTTCATTAACTAAGTCGGTCACAATAAAATTAACCTTGAGGCCGGCAGGGTCGCGCTGTAAGCTACCCGCCTTCACTAAGCCGCCAATGCGAAAGGCTTTATCGACAGGTGCCTCTTTCGCAACAATTTGGCTTGGGCTAAAAAAGAAGACCAAGTTACTTTGAAAGGTTTTGAAAACCAGAAAGGCGGCAATGGCGAGGCAAATGAGGCCAATAACAATTGCCAATAATCGTTTAGTGCGGGGTTTCATAGCCCCTTATTTTGCCTAATTTTTTATAAGTTGCTTGGCGCTTGCGAATCAGGCTGATTAACTCACCCACAAAGAGTAAATAACATATTCCGAAAGACCACCAAACATAGGCGCCATAGCCTCCCATGGCAAGAAAATCGGTAAGGTTAGACCAGTGCATTATTGAATTTCCTCCACTACCCAAGCAGCATGTTCTTCTCGCTCTAACACCAGGGTGCGACAGCGGTACAGGCTAGTAGCAATCGAATAAAGCCAAAAAGAGCCTACCATCAATAACATTCCCAGTAGCATTTGACTCGCCATAGCGGGTGCTTTAGTCATGCTGATGGTGGCACCCTGATGCAAGGTATTCCACCATTTCACTGAAAAATAAATGATGGGCACGTTAATTACCCCAACCAAAGCTAATACAGCCGCGCTGCGATCAGCCCGCCGTGGGTCATCAATTGAAGCATGCAGAGATAAGAAACCAAAATATAAAAATAATAAGATCAACTCAGAAGTTAAGCGTGCATCCCAAACCCACCAAGTACCCCAAGTAGGCTTGCCCCATAGTGCACCAGTAAATAAAGCAATAAAGGTCATGAGGGCGCCAGTTGGTGCGAGAGATAAAGCCAGCATGCTCGCTAGGCGAGCATTAAAAATCAAACCAATAGCAGCCCAGAAAGCGACCAGGAGATAAATGAACATGGACATCCACGCGGCGGGAACATGCACAAAAATAATCCGGTATGCATCACCCTGTTGCGCATCTGTGGGCGCAATCAAGAGCCCAACACACAGTCCAGCAACTCCTAGGATCAATGCACCCACGGCAAACCAAGGGATCAATTTGCCAGCCAAACCATAAAAGGGTTGGGGCGCAGCGTATTTGAACCAGTTGATATTTCTGAGGGGCAAAAGAATGCGCTTTCTAAATGAGGGGAATGGAGGGCAAGGATTTAATGGCGTTGAGGGATTTTAGAACGAATAGCCGATCTGCTTATTCAATAGCAATACGTAAGCTAAGCGCAGCAGCTAAAGGGGCAAAAAATAGGCTCAGCACAAAAAGCGCTCCCAATAAATAAAAATGGCCGGCAACGGGCAGCCCAGCTTGGTAGGCATCTACTGCCCCTGCGCCAAAGATTAAGACGGGAATTAACAGCGGTAGGACTAAGAGTGACAGCAGCACACCTCCGCCCCGCGTACCCAAGGTTAAAGCTGCACCAATTGCGCCAACCAAGCTAAATATCGGGGTGCCTAATAGTAGCGAGAGAAAAAGTATCCAGACACTTTCTCCTGAAAGGTTGAATTGCAAAGCTAGCAGAACTGCAGCAAAGCTCAGTAAGAGGCCTGAACTAAGCCAGTGCGCAATCATTTTCGCAAGTACCGCTAAAGGTAATGGAATCGTACTCAATAAAAGAAGATCAAGCGTACCATCTTGGTAATCATCAGCAAAGAGACGATTCAAAGAAAGCATGGCCGCAAGTAGTGCTGCTATCCACAACATGCCAGAGGCAATTTGCTGGAGTAATTTGGGCTCAGGCCCAACTCCCAGGGGAAATAAACTAGCGACGACGGCAAAGAAAAAAAGTGTTGCGAGGCTATCATTTTTTCGCCGCAGGACTAGACTTAAGTCGCGCTTAATTAGTGCAGCCATAGCGGTAAAGAGCTTCCAGATATTGCTCATAATTCGATACGCACCTTTGCGTTAGGCTGAGCGAGTTCAATTTCTTGATGACTACTTAAAGCCACAATTCCGCCAAGCTGGAGGTGCTGTTGAATGGATTGTTGTAGAGCATGACTGGCATCACTATCTAGCGCATTAAAAGGCTCATCTAATAGCCAAAATTGTTTACGTGGCTTGAGTTGTAGTTGCGCTAGGGCGATACGTTGTTTTTGGCCTTGCGACAGCGTGCGCACCATTTTATTGGCTAGCGGTAATAATCCTCCGTGTGCGAGAGCGACTTCTACTTCTTTTATTGATAAAGTATCTTGGCGACAGAGTGCCGCACTGAATAGATTTTCTGCGGCCGTAAGATCTCCCTTAAGCGCTGGTGCATGACCAAGATAAATTAATTGCGCATTAAAGTTTTCGGGATTTGTGCGAATGGCTTGCCCTGCCCATTTCACTTGCCCGCTAGTGGGACTAAGTAGTCCACAGAGAATACGGAGCAAACTGGATTTACCTGAACCATTTTTCCCGACAATATGTAATAGCTGACCGGGCGCAATCGACTGAGTTAACCCCGAAAAAAGCACTTTGCCGCCACGCGCACAAGTCAGGTTCTCAAGCAGTAATGATTGCTCTAGATTATGGATGGAAGTAGTAGTAGACATGATAAAAAGCGTTAGCTGCCAAAAAGTAATAGCAACTTAGTGAATTGTCCGCTATCACTATTCAACATGGTCCATAAGTCGAGTTGTAACTTAGGATTGTATGGATTGAGATAAACCCCATCTTTACGCAGTTCAAAGTGTAAATGGGGGCCTGTTGAGCGCCCTGTGCTGCCTACATAACCTATTTCAAAGCCGCGGCGTACTTCATTACCTACGTCTAACTCGGCATTGAAGTTACTTAGATGAGCATAATACGTTTGATATCCACCTGGATGCTCCAAGATAATGAGGTTACCAAAAGCCCCGTTATAGCCGCGCGCCACCACCTTGCCAGTCGCCACACTAAAGACAGGCGTGCCAATGGGAGCGGAATAGTCAATGCCCATATGTGCTCGATAGCGCGAGTTCGTGGGGGGTGCTTGTACCGTATTTTTGTTGGCGCTAGCAGATGCCTTTTTCCGCCCTGCTGGCACCATTCCCACACCGCGGGAGATGCGCCGATAACTGAGGGGGTTAGTCCACATCGCGCGCTCGATTGATTCGCCGTTGGGGGTGTAGAAGCCACCGGGTAGATCATTGCGATTCAGCCAAAATGCACTCGCCAACACTTCTTTTGTTTGTGGCGCAATAATTTCCACTGCCCAAATTTGCGCCCACTGCTCGCGATCGCCATAATCAACAATGACCCGTACGATATTATTTGTTTGCTCTGCTACGTTACTTTCCTCGGTATAAATTTGCTTCACAACGGTGTTTAATTCCCAGACCAATTCAATTGGTAATTTATTTTCGACTTGATTTGGGTCATAAAGTACTGCTCTGAGTGGAATTTCAATTTCCGTTAAGCGCCCCAACGCATTGACTAAAGGTTCTTGTTGCAATAAAAAACCATCAAACGCTGAGGGTGTAAAGGTCCAAATCTCGGTTTTAGCGTCACGTATATTTCCCGTTAGTAGACTTAAGGATTCAAGGCGATTTCGTTTCCCCAGTGCTAAAGCATAGGGAATGCAAGTGCCACGTGCGCGGGCAAAAAAAGTATTGGCTTGGGCGTCAAAAAAAGCGCTGAATAATTTATTCTCAACCCCAATTTGCTCAAGTAACTGGCTATCCAAAAAGTTGCGGCGAGCACAACCCCGCTGAACGCGGTAATCTAAATTACCCGCACCAGTAATAAGTACATCATCTTGCGCATCTAAATCTACTAGAGCACTTGCAGGTCGAAGCACTTGCAGACCCGTTTTGGAGCGATCTTGGATACCACCAGTTTGGGAGTTGGCGACTTTGCTAGGCTTTCTTTCCCTGACAATGATCGTAGAAGCCTTCTTTTGATTGGGGTTACTTTGCTTAGGCGCGACTGTGGGAGTACTGCTTGCGGCAGTTTGGGCAAGCACAGGACCCATAAATCCACACAAAACAAGCAGTAAGGCCTTGAGAATAAAAACGTGCAGGGTATGAAGAAGAGCAATCACTGCTAGATTATCTAATATTGCTAGACCCACGCTAGTTATTTATGCTGTGCTGCAACATTTTTTATCGCTATAGTAAGCATAATTACCTACATAGTTCTACCTAGTACCTTCGTTGCGAAAAGGATTTTAAATGCGCAAGTACCTCGGTTTAGTAGTGCTGATAATCGCCTCCAGTTATCTGCCAAGCGTTTTAGCGAAAACGTGCGCTGCAAGTGCAACAGAAAAAAAGTTAACCGGGGCAGCGAAGTCGAGCTTTTTAAAAAAATGTGAAAAAGACATTAAAGCGACTTGTGAAGCAAGTGCCAATGAAAAAAAATTAACAGGCGCAGCACGAAATAGTCATGTACTTAAGTGCGTTAAAGATTCCTCCAGTTATTAAGTTCAACCTGCGATTTAGTTGTAGCTACAATAGGTTTTTTTAAGAGCATCCTATGCCTATCATTCAGTCAGTTCAAGTTGCTGCCATTGCAGTTCCTTTAGATCAAGTAACCTCATTTTCCACTCGTACTGTTTCTGAGCGCCATTATTGTTTAGTAAAGGTACGCAGCAAAGAAGGTATAGAGGGAATTGGGTTTTGTTATGTTGGCAGTGCTGCTGGTGATATTGCCAAGATTGCCGTAGCGCAATTACTGGCCCCCAAATTACTAGGTCAAGAAAGCCACCGCAGTGAAGGCCTGTGGCTGGAAATGTATAACGAATCTGTTTTGCAGGGGCGCACAGGCGCAGTGATGCGAGGGATTTCTATTTTAGATAATGCCCTTTGGGATCTCAATGCCCGTTCAGCTGGTTTGCCTTTGCATTTATATTTGGGCGCGGTAGTAAATGATCGTGTACCAGCCTATGCTAGCGGTGGTTACTATTTGGCCGGGAAGACGCCTGCCAAATTAGGTAAAGAAATGGAGTCATACCTGAAGTTAGGTTTTAAAGCAGTCAAAATGAAAGTAGGTCGTCTTTCGCCGCGCGAAGAAGAGGCACGAGTTAAAGCGGCGCGTTTAGCAATTGGGCCTGATATTTTGCTGATGCTAGACGCCAACAATGCTTGGCGCGACTTGCCCACTGCATTAGATTATGTGCGGCGGTTCGAGGCCTATGACCCTTACTGGATTGAAGAACCCTTTTCACCGGATGCGATTGATTTACATGCTGCTTTAGCCCGTAGTACGATGATTACAGTTGCTACTGGAGAAATTGAGGCGGGCCGCTGGCGTTTTCGTGAACTGATTGATGCCGGTGGGGTAGGCATTTTGCAAAGTGATGCTGCCGTTTGTGGCGGCATTTCAGAGTGGCGACGAATTGCGAATTATGCCGATGCAAAAGGGATTACTGTTTGCCCGCACTGGTTTCATGATTTACATGCACCGCTAGTGGCAGCTACACCAAATGCGCGGTTTGTAGAGTTTTTTTCTGACGATCAGGTACTGAATTTTCGCCGCCTCATTAATCGGCAATTAACGTTTAAAAACGGTGATTTAATTTTGCACCAATCTCCTGGCTTGGGTTTTGAATTTAATGAAGTAGAAATTAAAAAGCTAGCCGGTAAATTAGCCTGGACCACTATTGCTTAAGTAGGGCGGAGTCGCTTGAGGCGGAAGTGCCTGAGTACTTGGGTGGCTAAAACCACAGCAAAGCCGACGAATCCAATTAAATCAGCTTCGGCTGAGGGGTAAGCTAGAGCAACACCCGAGACCACCATAATTGAGCGCTCGAGCCATTTAGTCTTTTCAATAAACCAGCCTTGTAAGCCACCAGCCAAACAGACAACACCAATTGCGGCGGTAAATGAGACCCAAGCAATATCTGCCCAATTTGCTTTGCTTAAGGCCTCCATGGAGCCCATGAGCAGTAAAGCAGTACCCGACTTGTCTAGAGTAAACATAAATGGCACCAAAATAGCGGGCGCGACATATTTCCAGGTTTGCATGGTGGTTTTGTAAGGATTACCTTTACAAATCGCTGCAGCAGCAAAAGGCGAGAGCGCAGTGGGCGGAGACACTTCAGACAATACGGCGTAATAAAAAATAAACATATGAGCAGCAAAAGCGGGCACGCCTAAATTAATCAGTGCTGGCGCGGCAATGACTGCGCAAATAATATAGGAGGCAGTTACTGGCACAGCTAGACCAACTACCCAAACCACCAGCGCTGTAAAAATAGTGGTGAGTAATAAAGAGCCGCCAGCGTATTGAATAACAATAGTGCTAAATTTAAGACCCAAGCCAGTGAGCGTGACTGTGCCAACAATTAAACCTGCGCCTGCGCACGTTACTGCAATTGCTAAAACACCAGTTGAGCCTGCTGCCAACGCTTTCGTTAAATTGGAGTTATACAACCCGGATATCAGGGGCATTTTGCCAGTAAACCAGGCATAGGGAATGATTGCAGTATCACGCCTTAGCATGCTTGAAGCAGCTGAGACCACGGTAGCCCAGAAGACTGACATGATGGGAGAAAAACCATACATCATGAAGACCACAATAGAGATCAAGGAAAAGAAGTGATACCAGTATTTTTTAGTTAAAGACCAAGCACTTTCCATGGTTTCAAAATGAATATCTTTCATGCCGTATTTGCGCACATCAATTTCAACCATCACAAAAAGACCAAGATAAAACAAAATGGTCGGAATGGTTGCCATTAGCAATACATCGAGATAGGAAATTTTTAAGAAGTCAGCAATTAAAAATGCCGCCGCGCCTAAAACAGGGGGCGAGATAATTGCCCCAAGTCCACCAGCAGCTAAGAGGCCACCAGCTGCATTACGTTCATAGCCGACTTTTTCCAGCATTGGCGCTGCCACCGAGCCAACCGTAACGGTAGTGGCAACTCCCGAGCCTGATGGGCCGCCAAGTAAAAATGACGATAAGACAATGGTTCGACCTACACCTGACGATTTACCGCCCATAGCAGCAAAAGAAAAATCGATAAAAAATTTACCTGCACCAGTAAACTGTAAAAAAGCCCCAAAAATAGTAAAGAGAATAATGAGTGTTGCTGACACATCCACTGCCGTGCCATAAATTCCTTCTAGTGTCATGTACATGTAGCCGACTAGGCGATCTAAGTCATAGCCTTTATGAGTCCAGGGCGCAGGTAAATGATTGCCGAAGAGGGCGTAGAGTAAGAAGCAGACGGTAACACTAACTAAGACCAAGCCATTGGTACGTCTTACTGCCTCTAAGATCATCAGTATCAAGGCAATACCATACATAACGTCAGTTGGATTGGGAGCCGTATTACGATCGGCAAATTCATCACCACTACTTAAGATGTAATAGGCAATCGCAATGGAGCCAATTGCCAAGAGGACATCCCACCACATCAGACGATTTTTAAAGCGGTTGATCAATGGAAAGCTGAGGAACACCAAAAACAAGACAATGCCCACATGTACCGTACGGAGTACCTGGGTGGGCACGATGGCATAGGCTGCATAGAGGTGGAATAGGGACATTCCAACCGCCGCCAAGGTGATGAAGATTGCTAACCACCCTCGGTAATCATTCGCATCACCTTCTTCTTGCTTGATAAATGACTCAAGCTTGGCTTGAGTAATGCTATCAATCGGTACTTGTTCCATGATTAACCTAATTTAATGAAGCAGGTGATTAATTCAGATTTAATTTCTTTTCTTTAAAGTACTTTAAAGCCCCTGGATGAAAAGCAACAGGCGTTGATTTAGTTTTTTGATTTTCTAAGGTTACGTTAATGTATTCCTGATGGGTACGCACTAAGTCGAGCTTATGATCAAAAAT
>JBAXGQ010000053.1:0-11192 GCA_037139315.1 Burkholderiaceae bacterium | reverse complement strand
ATCTTGCATGGCTTACCGGTTGCCCACAAGGATCTCTTTCTTACTAAAGGGGTAAGAACAACTTTTGGTTCCCTTGCTTTCAAGGACTATGTGCCTGAAGTCGATTCATTACCAGTCGAGCGGCTTAAAAAAGCCGGCGCTATTAGTCTTGGTAAAACTAATACCCCAGAGTTTGGTGCCGGTAGTCAAACTTTTAATGCGGTATTTGGCGCTACTCCAAATCCTTATGATTTGAGCAAAACCTGTGGCGGCTCTTCTGGTGGTGGTGCAGTGGCATTAGCTAGTGGGATGATCGCCCTTGCTGATGGCACCGATTTAGGTGGCTCACTGCGAAATCCAGCGAATTTTTGCAATATTGTGGGCTTACGCCCCTCGGTAGGCCGAGTGCCCAATTGGCCCGATCAACTAGGCTGGTACACCATGAGTGTGGCTGGCCCTATGGCGCGTAATGTTGCCGATTTAGCCTTAGCAATGGCGGCTATGGCAGGTCCCGATGATCGTTCACCCATTGCGCTTGAGGCTCCTGGCACTATTTTTAATCAGCCCCTGACACGTGATTTTCGTGGCCTCAAAATCGCCTTTAGCGCTAATTTGGGTGGACTTCCAGTAGAGCCAGCAGTCGCAACCGTTTTAGAAGCATCGCGCTCAGTCTTTGAGGCCTTGGGTTGTGAAGTTATCAATGCCGAACCCAACATTGCTGAAGCCGATGAGATCTTTATGTTGTGGCGCGCTTGGCGCACTGAGCTACGCATTACTCCTTTAATGGCAGAACATGGTGATAAATTTAAAGATACTGTTATTTGGAATGCCGAACAAGGCCTACCCATTACCGGCCCCCAATTGGCTCGCGCTGAAGCCAAACGCACCGAGCTCTACCACCGCATGCGCGAATTCATGGCGGAATATGAGTTTTTAGTGATGCCGGTAAATCAAGTGACACCTTTTGCTCTTGACCTTGACTATCCACGCGAAATTAATGGGATACCGATGCAGACCTATATCGAATGGCAAAAATCACTGTATTTAATTAGCGCTTTAGGCAATCCTGCAATCTCGGTACCCGCTGGCTTCACCCCAGATGGCTTACCCGTGGGTATTCAAATTGTCGGGCGCCACCGCGCCGACTTCGGGGTTTTGCAATTAGCGTATGCTTTTGAACAAAGGACGCAATTTGGCTTAAAACGTCCGCCCCACTGTTAGTAATCTACCGTATTCGTAAAGCTATTGTATAAAGTATTACTAATAACTAAAAGCAATGTAATGTAAGTTGTAGTAATGGAAAAAAAATAATAGGCTAACCATTAGGAGATCATATGAATTTTATAAGCAAAGTTACCTTCGTCAGCATTTTTGCCATACTAAGCAGTATCAATCTAGCGACAGCTGCCGACTATCCAGAGAAGCCAATTAAATGGATCGTTCCTTACCCGCCTGCTGGTACTACAGATGTTTTAGCCCGCATCGTAGCCCAACCCCTAACGCAGCTGTTAGGACAGAATGTACTGGTTGAAAATAAACCTGGAGCTGGCAATAATATTGGCACCGAGTTTGTCATCAAATCTGCACCCGATGGATATACGATGTTGCTCGTAAATCCAGCCAATGGAATTAATGCAACGCTCTATAAAACCCTTAATTACAATTTTATTCGCGATATTGCGCCTGTAGCCGGAATTGTGCGCACCCCAAATGTGATGGTTGTCCCGCCCTCGCTGCCTGTAAAAACAGTTGCTGAATTCATTGCTTACTGCAAAGCCAATCCTGGCAAAGTGAATATGGCATCCTCGGGTAGTGGCACTTCAGTGCATTTATCAGGCGAACTTTTTAAGTCGATGACTGGCTGCAATATGCTGCATGTGCCATATAAAGGGGCTGGCCCAGCCTTAGTCGACCTGATGGCCGGGCAAGTACAAGTCTTGTTTGATAACTTACCATCCTCTGCTGGCCATATTAAATCAGGCAATCTGCGTGCTTTAGCTGTTACTTCAGCAGCACGTGACCCCTCTTTACCCAATGTACCCACAGTCGCAGAAACTGTTCCTGGGTATGAGGCTACTGCTTGGTTTGGCATAGGGATGCCTAAGGGATCACCACGCGCAGCCATTGATCGAGTCAATGCCGATGTCAACCGCATTTTGGCTGACCCAAAAATGCGTGAACGGTTGGCCGAATTAGGTGGCGTACCAATTCCAGGTACACCAGAAGATTTTGGCAGAATTATTGCTGCAGAAACCCAAAAATGGGAAAAGGTGGTGAAGTCATCCGGGGCATCAGTTGATTAACCTGTTGAAAATTCAGGCTAGAATCACGCATCGCAATTAAAAAAGCTACTCATGTCGACCACCCTACTAAAAATTCTGCCACTCATTGCTGCTGGAATTTTGCTATCTGCTTGTGCAAGCCATGAAATTGTTATTAGCTCAGATGAAGTTGCTTCAGTAGCTAAAGCCACGCAAATTAAAACCTCAACAACCGACCAAAGTGTCACTTATATTGGGCCCGAAATTTTCACTGTCGGCGCAGATAATACGAGCTTGCAATTTTGGTTGGTTGCCACTAAAAACTCAGATGGGCGCGTAAGCTATCGCGCAGTAGGAAAACTCGTTTATTTAAATGGTATGCGTGAATATCAATCGGCTCAAATCGTGAATGGTGCAACTGTGCCATTTAAATCGCTTAATCGCATGGCCGGCCCATGCGGTTCTATGGGTTGCGAATTTGGCGAGGAAGTTTCAATCGAGCTTAGCGAAGACTTTTTAGTACAAAAAAAGAAAACTGGCTTTGAAATCAATGTAAGTTCCAAAAAAGGCGTAACCAATACCCTCTTCTATTCCATCTCTTATCTGACGGGCTACATGAGTGTGCTAGGCAAATAAGATGTGCTAAAGACGTGCGTGGGCTTTTTCACCAAAAGGCTCTAACCTAGCGCTTGTATCATGCGCATCCCAGCAGGGTTTACGTAAAGCGTAAATAATTAACGGCGTACTAACAAAAAGAATAGTACCGGTTAATAAAATAGCCAAATAAACCTCGGGACTGCCGATAATAATTTGCGCCGGGGGAAAAAGGGAAATAAAAAAAGCAGCTATGGAGCTTAATAAGCCTGTACCAGCACATAGCCATAAGCCCACTTTCCCTCCAGGAATTTTAAATGGACGTTTAATATTAGGTTGGGTATAACGCAAGTAAATGCAGGCGCTAAACATCAATATATAAATAATTAAATACACTGAACTGGCAAGCTGAGTGAGGATCTGAAATACAGCCTGTACGGTTGGCAAAATTGCAAACGCAATAACTAAAAATGTCACAATCAAACCCTGTAATAACAAAATATGGCCAGGTACATTGTGCCGGTTAAGCTGATGGAACCAAGGCGGTAAATAACCGGCCCGCCCAATCACGACTAATGCAGATGAAGGGCCAGCAAGCCATACTGTCAACTGGCCAATAATGCCCAGCACTAGCGCACAAGCAACTAATGGCCCCGCCCAAGGAATACCATAAAAATGAAAGAAATCATCAAAGGCAATCAGCAGACTTTGCGTCAGATTAATTTTTGCTACGGGTATGATTAAACTTAACGCAAGAGTCGTGAGAATAAAAATAGTCACAATAAATATTGCTGATACGGCAGTTGCTAACGGGTAATTTTTTTGAGGATTGGCGGTATCCCGAATATGTACCGCACTCATTTCTATACCAGCATAGTCAAGAAATACCGCTGTCGCCAGTACTAGGCTACTAAAGCCTGTAAATTGGGGTATTAATTGCTCCAGACCCAGCTTTATTTGTACCGGATTACCTTGGCCTAAATATAGAAAACCCAGTAGGATCAAAATCAAACCCGGAATAATCGTCCCAACCAGCCCGCAGGCTACAGAAATTGTTGAGGAGGTTTTAATGCCCCGCATAGTAGCAACTACTGCCAACCAAAATATCAATAGGATTGCAATAACAGTATCCGCACGATTTGAGGCAAGCGCAGCGTCTAATGTTAAATTGGGATTAATATAAGCCAGCGATACCCAGGCAAAAGTCAGCATCGTGGGGAAAAAAATAGTGCAGTTACCCCATTGTAAAAAAATCGCTACGAAACCCCAACGTGGCCCAAATGCTTCACCTACCCAGCGAAATACCCCGCCCTGTTCTGGCCAGCTAGTTGCGAGCTCAGCTGCTACAAAAGCAATGGGGACTAAAAAAAATAAGGCAGCAAAAAGATAATAAAAAATGGCGCTTAAGCCATATTCAGCCTGCGCGGCAATACCCGTTAAATCAAAGACAGCAATGACATTGATTGTTGCTAAAGAAATAATGCCTAACTTAATGCCAGCCATGATCTTTTCATTTGATAGCCCATATCTAGCGTAAACATGAGCAAGACAGCATTTGATGTGACAGATAAATCTGCTTGGTGCCGACGGCGAGACTCGAACTCGCACAGCCTAAGCCACTACCCCCTCAAGATAGCGTGTCTACCAATTTCACCACGTCGGCATATAACAAAATTACTCAATAACTAAAATTTTACAGCTTCCTGTCAAAATAGGAATTACTTAGGAACTACTGGCTTTCCGGCATCTTTAGCTGCGGCTGGCTCAGCTGCTGGAGCTGGCGCTGATGCTGCAGTATTTTTTGCTGGGATCGCAGGAGGTGCGTTTGGAGCAGTTGGTGCTACTGGTGCTGGCGTTTCGCCAGCCGCAGGTAGCGTAGACCCCGACAATACGCCAGGTACGGTAGTTTTTTTATTGCCCACCCAAGTCAGGCCTAAGGTACTTAAGAAAAAGACAGTGGCAAAAATAGCCGTGGCATGCGAGAGGAAATTAGCTGAGCCACTAGCACCAAAGACACTGCCTGAAGCTCCAGAGCCAAAAGCGGCGCCCATATCAGCACCCTTCCCTTGTTGTAGCAATACTAAAACAATCACGCTTATGGCAGAAACTATCTGCAATACGGTTAATAGAGTTAAAAGCCATTCCATACTAAATCTCCAATTAAATATTTACGCTCTGCAAATTGCAAGAAAATCGTGTGCTATTAAGGAAGCGCCCCCCACTAAAGCGCCATCTATATCGGGCATGACAAATAGCTCAGCGGCATTATCAGGCTTAACACTACCACCATATAAAATCCCAATATGCGAGGCCACGTCTTCATTAAATTCAGCCAATTGGTAACGAATAGCTCGGTGCATATCTTGTGCGATCTGTGCTGAAGCAACTTTACCGGTACCGATAGCCCACACCGGCTCATAAGCAATTAACGAGTCTACTAAACGATCTTGCAAAACTGCAACTTGCCGAGCAATTTGTGAGCGCACCACTTCTTCTGCTCTTCCCGAATTACGTTCATCAGCAGTTTCACCAACACAAATAATTGGGGTTAAGCCGTTGTCTAAGGCCAGCAACGCTTTTTCAGCAATTTGCTCATCGGTTTCATGATGTAACTCACGTCGCTCGGAATGGCCGACAATGACATAAGAGCAGCTAAGCTCAGCTAACATAGGAGCAGAAACTTCACCTGTATAGGGTCCATCGAGATGGGTCGAGACGTCTTGGGCACCTAAACTGAGAGCAGCTACACCGCCCGAGCGAATCAACTCTGCACACTGAGCTAAATAGGGAAATGGCGCACAGACTGCATAACGGCGGCCCGAAGGCATGCCTTTTTCCATGGTGCGACATACCTCCTGAAACCAGGCTTGATTACGGCTAAAACTACCGTACATTTTCCAATTGGCAACAATAATCAGTGGGCGCATAGGGTTAATTAAGCTGTGAGAATAATTTTGCCCACATGCTCGCTAGATTCCATTAAGCGATGGGCATCGGCAGCGTCATTCATGCTGAAGGTTTTATAAATCACGGGCTTTAATTGGCCAGCATTTAGTAAAGGCCAAATTTGCGTATACAAGGCTTGCGCAATTTGCTTTTTAAAAGCTATTGGTCTAGGACGCAAAGTAGAGCCTGTAATAGTTAAGCGCCGACGTAGTATTTGCCCAGTATTGACTTCCGCTTTTGAGCCACCTTGAATGGCAATAATTACAATGCGGCCATCGTCAGCTAAGCAATCAATTTCACGCTGCACATAGGCGCCAGTAACCATGTCTAAAATAACGTTCACGCCTTTGTCATCAGTGGCTTTTTTAACTTCTGCGACAAAATCTTGGGTTTTATAATTAATCGCCAGATCAGCGCCCAACTTGATACAAGCAGCGCATTTTTCATCGCTACCTGCAGTAACAAATACCCGATGACCTAAAGCCTTGGCAATTAATATTGCCGTAACCCCGATACCGCTAGAGCCCCCTTGTACTAATAAAGTTTCGCCCTTGGCCAGCTCGCCGCGCATAAAGACATTGCTCCATACGGTAAAAAAGGTTTCGGGTAAGGCTGCCGCTTCTTGGTCACTAAAACCAGTTGGATAAGGTAAACATTGTGCAATGGGGGCTAAGCATAAATCTGCATAACCACCGCCCTGTACTAAGGCACAGACTTTATCGCCTAACTTAAGGCCAAATGGATTATCGGCATGCGCTAAATCGCCACCGATAATTTCGCCAGCTACTTCCAAACCAGGAATATCAGAAGCTCCGGCAGGCACAGGGTAATGGCCCTTGCGCTGCAATACATCGGGGCGATTAATGCCAGCAGCTAGAACGCGAATTAACACTTCGCCAGACCCAGCTGTTGGTACAGCAGGATCGGGACGAGTGCTTGAAACTAAGACTTCAGGCGCACCGTGTTCACGAATTTCAATCACGCGCATCAGCCATCTCCGTTCGCTATCAAATCATTGGCTAAGTAAAAGCTATCTTACTTAAACCGTTTCACCATTCGCAGGAGTGCTTTCAGCAGACTCGGCGGCGTTTGTACCAGCCGCTAAGGGTGCAATCGAGCCACCCTCTTCGGCCATTGCTGCCTTTAACGAGAGGCGTAAGCGGCCACGTTCGTCTGCCGCTAATAGCTTCACGCGCACAATTTGACCTTCTTGCAAATAATCTTTTACTTCTTTCACGCGCTCATTGGCGATTTCCGAAATATGTAAAAGACCATCTTTACCAGGAAGAATATTAATTAAAGCGCCAAATTCAAGCAACTTCACAACCGGGCCTTCATAAATCTTGCCGACCTCAGCCTCAGCAGTAATGCCTTCAATTCGGCTCTTCGCTTCAGCTAAGCCATCAGCGCTGGTGGAAGCAATAGTGACCGTACCGTCATCTTCAATATTGATACTGCAACCCGTTTCTTTGGTGAGGGCTTGAATAGTAGCGCCGCCCTTACCGATTACTTCACGAATCTTATCGGGATGAATTTTGAAAGACACCATTCTTGGTGCATGCTCTGATAACTCGGTACGAACCGAGCCCATCGCTTCTTGCATTTTGCTCAGAATATGTAAGCGACCTTCTTTCGCTTGCGCTAAAGCCACTTGCATAATTTCTTTGGTAATGCCTTGTACCTTAATATCCATTTGCAAAGCTGTAATGCCATTTGCTGTGCCGGCTACCTTAAAGTCCATATCACCTAAATGATCTTCATCACCCAAGATATCAGTTAAAACAGCAAAACGGTTGCCATCTAAAATCAAGCCCATCGCTACGCCTGCAACGTGTGCCTTGACAGGTACACCTGCATCCATTAACGCCAAGCAGCCACCGCAAACTGAAGCCATCGATGAAGAGCCATTTGATTCGGTAATTTCAGAAACCACCCGAATGCTATAAGCAAAATCTTCTGGGTTTGGTAAAACAGGAATGAGCGCGCGCTTCGCTAAACGGCCATGGCCAATTTCACGACGCTTAGGGCTACCAACACGGCCGGTTTCGCCAGTAGCAAATGGGGGCATGTTGTAGTGGAACATGAAACGATCACGGTGCTCGCCTTCCAGCGCATCGATAATCTGTTCGTCGCGAGCAGTCCCTAAGGTAGCAACTACCAAGGCCTGTGTTTCACCGCGCGTGAAAAGCGCTGAACCGTGTGTACGGGGCAAAACACCACTACGAATTTCAATCGGACGTACGGTGCGCGTATCGCGTCCGTCAATGCGGGGCTCACCATTCAAAATTTGACTGCGGACAATTTTGCCTTCAATCTCAAACAAAATATTACCCACAGCAACTTCATCAATATCACCATCAAGTGCTAACTTAGCTAGCACTTCTTTATTAATTTCTTTTAGCTTGGTTGAGCGCGCTTGTTTCTGACGCATTTGATAGGCCTCACGCAAAGGCGCCTCAGCAAGCGCTGTTACCTTAGCAATTAAAGGCTCATCCTTTGCTGCTGCTTGCCAATCCCATTCGGGTTTACCAGCTTCGCGGACCATTTCTTGAATGGCATTGATCGCAATTTGCATTTGATCATGACCATAAACCACAGCGCCCAACATGACATCTTCTGGTAATTGCTGAGCCTCAGACTCAACCATTAACACTGCAGCTTGAGTACCAGCCACAATTAAATCAAGATCACTCGTTGCTTGCTCAGCACGGGTTGGGTTAAGTAAATACTGTCCATCACGATAGCCCACGCGAGCTGCGCCAATCGGACCATTAAAAGGAATTCCTGAAATCGACAAAGCAGCCGAAGCGGCAATTAAAGCTGGGATATCTGAAGGAATGTCGGGGTTAATCGATAAAACATGAATAACGACTTGTACTTCGTTATAGAAACCTTCAGGAAATAGCGGACGAATTGGTCGATCGATTAAACGCGAAATTAAAGTTTCACCTTCCGATGGGCGTCCTTCGCGACGGAAAAAACCGCCAGGAATTTTTCCGGCAGCATAGGTTTTTTCTAAATAATCTACTGTTAAAGGGAAAAAATCTTGTCCGGGCTTGGCTGATTTTGAGGCAACAACGGTGGCTAAAACCACGGTATCACCCACATCAACGATCACTGCGCCGCCAGATTGGCGTGCGATTTCGCCGGTTTCCATCGTTACCTGTTGTTGACCCCATTGAAAGGTCTTCACTACTTTTTTAAACATGGTCATTTTTCATTCTCCAAATTGTGCTTGTGCATTCCAAATGGATGCTAAAAACAAGCTAATTAACGCTCGCCGAGGAAATACAGCGCCTCGACTACGCTGGAGCAATTCAAGATTACAAGGGATGCCATTCCAGTGAGGCACTCAGCGCAGGAAAATGGGGCTGAGAGACGCATTGGAATGACACGATCCCCTAAACAGGTAATCTAGAAGCACTCAAATTGCTACTAAATGCCAGCCAATTACTTACGGAGGCCTAACTTCTCGATCAATGCGCGATAACGATCCAGATCTTTGCCCTTGAGATAATCCAAGAGACGGCGACGACGCGAAACCATCTTCAACAAACCACGACGGCTGTGATGATCTTTGGCGTTTGCCTTGAAATGGGGTGTAAGGTCGTTGATACGAGCGGTTAATAAAGCCACTTGAACTTCGGGGCTACCCGTATCGTTTGCGCTACGCGCGTTTTCTTTGACGATTTCCGCCGTTTGACTATGAACTACTGACATCGTATTACTCCTAACTTGCGAACACCCGAGCTTTCACCCTTTTAGTGTCGTGCGATTAAAAAAAGCTTTATAAATCAAAGCCCTCGAATTGTAGCAGAATTCAAAACAGAGGGCAATGCCGGGGTTTACGGGGTCATTTGGGCATTCAATTTCACGTGACGTGGGTCATAAAGCTTGTTTAAGGCCGATAAGTAAGCTTTCGCCGAAGCCGCAATAATGTCAGGATCGGTACCTACGCCATTGACAATGCGCCCACCTTTTGCCAAACGCACCGTCACCTCACCTTGCGACTGGGTGCCAGAGGTAATTGCGTTAACCGAGTACAAAAGTTGTTCAGCACCACTATTGGCCAAGGCTTCAATCGCGTTTAAGCTGGCATCAACCGGGCCATTACCTTCTGCCTCAGAACTCACATCGGCATCACCCATCCGAAAACTCACGCGAGCCATTGGTCTTTCACCGGTTTTAGAATGCTGGCTAATGCTAATAAAGTGATAAAAATCGTGCTCTTCAGCATGGGCAGCTGCCGACATAATCGAAATAATATCTTCGTCAAAGATTTCCGCTTTTTGATCAGCCAAGGTCTTAAAGCGCACAAAGGCTTCATTAAAATCGTCCTCAGACTCTAAAGTTAAACCCAAATCATCTAAACGTTGTTTAAATGCATTGCGACCCGATAATTTACCCAAGACAATTTTATTTGCTGACCAACCCACATCTTCGGCACGCATAATTTCATACGTTTCGCGCGCTTTCAAAATACCATCTTGATGAATACCAGAGGCATGTGAAAATGCATTGGCTCCAACCACGGCTTTGTTGGGCTGAACAACAAAGCCCGTAATATGGGAAACCAATTTTGAAGCTGGCACAATTTGGGTAGCATCGATTTGCGAGACTAAATTAAAGTAATCCTTACGCGTACGTAAAGCCATTACTATTTCTTCTAATGAGGTATTGCCTGCGCGTTCACCCAAACCATTAATAGTGCACTCCACTTGACGGGCGCCACCAATTTTTACGCCCGCTAAAGAATTCGCCACCGCCATGCCTAAGTCATTATGACAATGCACCGACCAAACTGCTTTATCCGAATTAGGTACGCGGGTCCGCAAGGTCTTAATAAACTCGCCATATAAATCAGGTATGGCATAACCAACCGTATCAGGAACATTTATAGTTGTAGCTCCGGCATCAATAACAGCTTCAAATACGCGGCACAAAAAATCCATTTCTGAGCGGTACCCGTCTTCAGCTGAAAATTCCACATCATTAGCCAAGTTACGCGCAAACCGGACTGAGCGAATTGCTTGATCTAAGACTTGATCTGGCGTCATCCGTAATTTCACTTCCATGTGTAATGGGCTAGTGGCAATAAACGTATGGATGCGCTTTGCATTAGCGGCTTTTAAAGCATCGGCAGCTCGGGTAATATCGCGATCGTTAGCGCGTGCCAATGAGCACACGATAGAATCTTTTACCGCTGCAGCAACTGCCGAGATCGCGTCAAAATCACCATCCGAGCTAGCCGCAAAACCGGCTTCAATCACATCAACCTTAAGGCGCTCCAGTTGCCGCGCGATACGCACTTTTTCGTCTTTAGTCATCGAGGCGCCAGGTGACTGCTCACCATCACGCAAAGTGGTATCAAAAATAATTAATTTGTCTGTCATGGCTACTCTCCAAAAAATC
>JBAXGQ010000052.1:0-11451 GCA_037139315.1 Burkholderiaceae bacterium | reverse complement strand
AAAGTGGCTTTAAGTGATCCCGCCATTAAAGCGCGTATGGATGAATCAAGTATTGATATTGTGCCAATGGCAAAAGTATCTGAGCCGGGTCTAAAAGATCATCTTGAGAAAGAGATTAATCGCTGGGGCCCACTCATTCGCAAAGCCAATATTCCTGATTAAGCCTAATGTTTAAATTGTTTTATTGGGTTTGGCCGGTAGTAGTTAATTGCCAAACTCAATAAAGCCCACAGGCACAAAAAGGGGTCAATTAAATAGTCCCATAAATTGCTCGACTCATGCCATTGAAATGACCAAGCACATAAAGCCAGTGCAATTGCTAGTACCACAATATGCAAGTTCATCCACCAAGCAATTAAGGCAAATAGCAATACGGTAAGTAAGAAGATCCATGATCCATAACCCCATGCATAGGGATCAAACATAGTGAAGCCTAAGGCTAGCGGATAAAAAACCACTGCGATACAAGCCAAGCTGAGTTTCACCTGAATTGGTAACGCCAATCTCTCGTTCAAGATAAAACTAGACCACAATAAAACCAGTGTGATGACGCTCAAATCGCCAACAATACCCCGTACATAAGCGGCTAAAGGTAACTCTAGCGGAATGCCAAAATAATTCCAATACTCGCTTGGTAAAAATAAAAATAAAGTTAATCCACACATCAATGAGATGCGGTTTAGTAACGACAAACTTTGCGTAAAGATGAATTTACTAAACCAAATTAATAAAATCGAACAAGTAATAGACATTTCTAGCAAAGCCAGAACTTGCTGACCCGACAATGCAGTAAAGGCGTTAATAAGTGCGTTCATGATGGCCTTAAGTCACTGCGCCGAATTTTAAGCCACTCTGCCGGTAGCTGCAGATGACGAATTTTTTTTCTATCCCAGGTGTAGACTAAATGCGCATCGCCATTACTGGTCACCGTTAAAAATGGGTAAGAAAATTCGCGGCGCTCAGCCATGGGTAAATTGCTATCGTCCTCAAGTACAGAAATTAAGCGCCAAGCAGAATATCGTGTTTCTTGCGGAGTGGCCATCAATAAAACCAAACGATGCCGACCAACTGCTAAATCATTTAATACTAATAATCTCGTGCCATCAGGTAATTGCACTCCGGTAATTGCAGAATTGGGATTAGGCAACATTAAATCACTAGCATGCTCCCACCAATAACCAGCAGAATGCGTGATGCTACTGGGAATTTGGGCTGGACCCGTGCTACGCGCTTGGCGAAAAAAAGCCGTAGCTTGTTCAGTCGACTCAATAAAAACGAGAGGCTGTAGGCTTGCCCTACCCGAACTCATCCGTCGCTTATCAATGACACGGTGCGCATCAAGACGCAGGAACTCGCCAAACTTACCAAGTAACTCATGATAAGAAGGTAAGCCCAAGCGACCATCAGCAAAGCGGATAGCGGGCGACTTCACTAAAGAACTCAGGTTTAAGAAAGGTGAAGTAATTAAGCGGTTTGGTCGCTCCCAATTAATGCCTTCATCGTTAGACACTATCGAACTAATCGAACTTCCAGCCCATCCGCCGATGGATACCGTGACAAAGAAAAGCCGCAAGCGTCCATCGGTATCCCAAGCGGGTACAGGGTTGCCTAATTTAGCTATATAGCGTGATAAACCCTTTTCAGCGGTAATGCGATCCATCACCACCGTTGGCTCACTCCAGTTACCTGTTTTTGTATTGAGCATCGACGAAAGAATCACCACATCCTCCGCTCCCTCTCGGCTTCCAGCAAACCAAAATGCCCTTAAATTACCATCACTTAAGGGAATTAAAGAAGCTGCGTGTACGGAGGCTGCCATTGAATTAGCGACCCAAGCTCCAGTTTCTTGTGGATCAAATTTGCTTAGTAACAGATTGGCAGCTGAGTTCGTCGGTACTTTTTCTCTACCTGCTGCTGAGACATCAAATAGGGGCGGCCTAAACTCAGACCATGCCGGTAAGCCCTTTAAATAAACAATGGCGCTTGCGGCAGCAAGCAATAAAGCCATTAAACTGAAAATCCGCTTCATCGACAAGCATCCTTGTGTTGCAGGCTAGTCGCCAAGTCAACAGACGGTGCGGCAATCAAATATTCATTAACAAATAAATTTTGGTTAATTTGACCTAACAGAATCGCCAGAATTTCTTCCTCGTTTTGCCGTGCACGCATTTCACTACGCTGCCCTATTATTTTACAACCGTCACATAAAACCAATTGCTCTGCAGGTGATGCATGCACCGCAAATAAAGGATATTGCTTGCTCAACTGGGACATATTATGAGCTGCATCTTGCTGATAGCCATGAATTCGAGCGCCCGGCATGAGTAAACGATATTCCTCATCTTTGGCTCGATAATCGCAGGGCACCCATACATCTTGATTTTGGATTGCCATAAGCGTACTCGCGCTATAGCGCCCTAAGTTCGACTCTAATGGCCAGAGGCCGCTGACAAGTAAAGTGCAGGCAAAAAAACTACCGGCTAAAGCACTTAATTTTGTTGCATCCCGTCGCCAGAGACCAATTAATACTGTGAATGAAGCAGCAGCTAATAAAACCCAATGCCAAAAAGCAAACGGCCAAGATAAATTCCACCCGAACCAAATTAATGCCAGCACTATCAAAAGCTCAAGCAGTAAGGCAAGCTGAAATCCCCAGCGGGGTAAATGATTCCAATGAATAGCAATGAGGGAAGCAACTGCTGGCATAACAGGCAATAAATAACGCCCCGAACGTTGACTTGGCAAACTAAATATCAAGAAGAAAGCCAGGATAAACAGCCATAAATAAACCTCTTCATTACTGATGCGATAACGTTCTCGCCAACTTTGCCCCAAGGTAGAAAGCAAAACAAAAATAAATAAGCCGGTGTTTGCTAAGAACATCACTAGTAGCATCCACAGGCTGTCTGCACCCCACAATAAATCCTTGAGGTAAGAAAAATGACCTGCAGCAAATTTACCTACATTCTCGCCGACGACAAATTCTTGCCAAACAGCACCTGGAGCTGGGTCGAACACAAACCACAAGGCAAAAATCGCCAGCGCCAAAAGACCAATACCAATAATCTTGAAGCTATCGTTACGAATTACTTGCCTAATAGACCCCTGTCGAAAACGCCAGTACCAGAGGCTTAAAGCAAGGCATGCCGGCACGACATAGGCAAATGACTTATAAAGAAATGCAATGCCAAAACACCCCGCCGCACAGAATGGGAAAAGCCATTTTGATTCAAAAGCTGCGCGGCCCCAATACAGTAAAGCAAAAAACGGTAAGGTAAGCCAAAACACTTCGGGGGGATCAGTAAGAAAGGGGCGGCCATAACGATAACTAGCAAAAAAACTCAACCAAATGAAGGCGGCTAGACAGCCAGTGCGCCAATCGCGGGTAAAGCGTCTTACCGTTAAGAATAGAAAAAAAGCTGTCAGGGCGGTATACAAAACACTGGGCCAGCGCAAATTCCACAAAGACCAATGTTGACCCCAGCTACTCGTAGCAATGCCTTGCCAAAATAATAAGGGGGGCTTGGTATTTTGCATTCCCGCTAGGGTTGATTGCAGAGGTAACCAGGTCTGCGCATCTGCCGTCATCCTGGCAATGTGCATATAAACATATTCGTCACCATTTTTAGGGGCGAAGCGACTGTCTAAGCCAAAAAGGTAGGTGAATAAAGCCAGAGCCAGTATCAGCCAAGCTGTTCGAATCGATAAATGTCCCCGCATCCCCCTAGTTTATCTAGTTATCGGGTGCGTCTCGAGAAAGACTCTAAACTGGACTAATAGGTTAAATTAAGGGCTAACTATGGTGCGGTTAGCAGTTTTTAGCCGAATCGTTTAGCATCATCAATGCCCTAGGCAAATCCAACCCGTCGTAATGAAAGGAGTCTTCATGCAATCCGATACACCACGTGAGGTTTCAAAGCTAGAACGTAATTTTGAGCGCTGGTCGATTCCGTTTGGTAACTTACTGGTCTCTATTTTTCATCGGCTGGCTTTATTTGCTATTGGTATGGCTACGGTTTGGTCAGCGGGAGATGCCTTTGTTACCATGTTCCAAAAAGGCTTTGCTACCGTTGGTGAACTCATTTTGCTATTTATTTATTTAGAAATTGGTGCAATGATCGGGGTCTATTTTAAGACCAATCGCATGCCAGTTCGCTTTCTCATAGCCGTGGCAATAACGGCAGTGACGCGTTTGATCATCGATATAGTCAGCACGAATCACGAGGCTAATATGCAGATATTGATTATGGCGGGAGCGATTTTATTATTAGCTTTTTCCAGCGCAATCATTCAATACTCCTCAACTACATTTCCTGATAAAGTCGACCCCAGTTAAAGCATGCAATTACTCCGTAAGTCAAACGAACGTGGCTATGCAGATCATGGCTGGCTAAAAAGTTTTCATTCCTTTTCCTTTGCGGGATATCACGACCCTCGCTTTATGGGCTGGGGTAATTTAAGGGTGATCAACGAAGATTGGGTTGCAGCTGGCAAAGGTTTCGGTAAACACGGTCATCGGAATATGGAAATCATCACGTATGTACTTGAAGGAGTGCTCGCCCACGAAGATAGCATGGGAAATATCGAAGGCATCCCCCCGGGCGACGTACAACGGATGAGCGCTGGTACGGGGGTTACCCATAGTGAATTTAATCATGCGCCCGATGCCACTACCCATCTCTTACAAATTTGGCTTGAGCCAAGCGCGGCAGAAATTGCTCCTAGTTATGAGCAGAAAACCATTCCCAGCGCAGAAAAAGAGGGGCAGCTACGCTTAATTGCCTCCCCCACTGCTGCTCATAATTCAGTGATGATGACAGCAGATGCCAAACTCTATGCAGGTTTATTTTCTGGTTCGCAAACTGCTGATCTAAAGCTTAATCCCCAGCGTAAGGCCTATGTGCATTTAGTTCGGGGAACATTAATGGTTAATGAGCAGATTCTGCAGGCAGGTGATGCCTTACTCATTGCCGATGAAGATCATCTTCACCTTAGTCAGGGGCAAGCTGCTGAAGTGCTGGTATTTGATCTAGCACCTTAAAAATTATCTGTAAAATCAAACCATGAAATTTCAGGACTATTACGAAACGCTTGGCGTCGCCCGCACCGCAACTCAAGATGAGATTAAACAATCCTACCGTAAACTGGCGCGAAAATACCATCCCGATGTAAGCAAAGAAGCTGGCGCCGAAGAACGCTTCAAACAAGTTGGTGAAGCCTTTGCGGTACTCAAAGACCCAGAAAAACGGGCTGCCTACGATCAAATGGGTAGCCAATGGAAAAGTGGTCAAGACTTTACGCCGCCGCCCGATTGGAATTCAGGCTTTGAATTCAATGATGGCAACTATGGTGGTGACCAGAGTGAATTTTTTGAATCGTTATTTGGGCGACAAGCACGCGGTGGCCAACGTCAACAAAGACGCAGTGCCAATATGAATTTTAAAGGCCAAGATCATCACGCCAAAATCATGATTGATCTCAACGACTCTTTTCAGGGCGCTAAGCGCAGCATTAGTCTACAAATGCCGACTTATGATGCCAATGGTAATTTAGTTGCGCAGGAACGCAAGCTCGATGTCACAATTCCAAAAGGGATTCGCGCTGGCCAAAATCTCCGCTTAGCCGGTCAAGGTGGGCCAGGGATGGGTGAAGGCGGTGCTGGCGATCTTTACTTGGAAATTGCTTTTCATCCGCATCCGCTGTATCGGGTTGATGGTCGTGATATTTATATGGATTTACCGCTTACGCCGTGGGAAGCTGCGCTGGGCGCTAGCGTTACCGTACCCACCCCTGATGGTCCAGTAGCAATGAATATTCCCGCAAACTCGAGTGGTGGTCGCAAACTTCGACTGAAGGGTCGCGGCATTCCCGGTAAAGAAGCTGGTGATCTCTATGCCGTACTCACTATTACCTTGCCTCCTGCAGATAGCGAAGCCCATAAAGAAGCCTATAGTAATTTTGCTAAAGCATTTGACTTTAACCCACGTGCGTAGATAAAGGGGAAGATGCAATGATTCAAACTAATATCACTATTTTTCAAACTAGCGTGGTCGAAGAAGAAGTGCACATGACCATTGTGGAATTATGCCAAGCGGCAAGTACCCCTGCAGATGAAATTATGTCTTGGGTTGCTGAAGGTGTTTTAAGTCCAGCAGGGTCGAGTCCTGAAGACTGGCGATTTAGTGGCAACTCCCTTCGCCGCGCCCGTTTAGCCGCCTCTTTAACAAAAGATCTCGAGCTCAACACACCAGGAGTTGCTTTAGCACTCGATTTATTAGAAGAAATTGCTGAGTTGCGGGCGCGTATGCACAGGAGTAATCTACTTTGACAGGGCTTTCTTTTTTACCACGGGCGGCGCAGTCGTTTTGCTCGCTAAAATAGCATCGGCCCGGGCTTTCTGAATTTTCCAATCCTCATAACCGCCCTCGTACTCTCGCCAAAAGCCTTCGCCCTCATTGGCAATAATACTGGTCACCACATTATCTAAGAAATAGCGATCATGACTGACAAGGAAAACGGTACCTTTGTAATCTTGTAATAATTGCTCAAGTAAATCTAAGGTATCGATATCTAAATCGTTGGTGGGTTCATCCAACACCAATACATTGGCAGGCCGAGCAAATAATCGCGCGAGTAATAAACGATTCCGCTCACCCCCCGAAAGCGTACTTACAGGTGAGTTCGTTCGTTCGGGAGAAAATAAGAAGTCATTTAAATAACTCTTTACATGTTTTCGATTGCCATTAATTTCTACCCACTCACTACCGGGACTAATGTAATCTTCTAGAGAAGCATTGAGATCAAGAGCTTCACGCATTTGATCAAAATAGGCCACCTCAATCCGCGTGCCCATTGTTACCGTGCCAGAATCTGGCGCAATTTCTCCTAAAATTAACTTTAGTAAAGTTGTTTTACCGGAACCATTAGGGCCAAGTAAACCCACTTTATCGCCGCGTAAAATCGTCGCAGTAAAATTACTTACAATCGGTCGATCATAGGTTTTAGAAACAAACTGCAGATCAGCGACAATTTTGCCGCTCCGCTCACCAGCTGATACTGCTAATTTTACTTGGCCCATCGCATCACGGCGCTCTGCTCTACTTGCGCGCAATTTTTCTAGACGTCCGATGCGGCTGATACTTCGCGTTCTACGCGCCTCAACCCCTTTGCGAATCCATATTTCTTCTTGGGCTAATAACTTATCAGCCCTAGCATTAGCAAGCGATTCAGACGACAGCTCATCTTCTTTGAGTTTTTCATAGGCCGTGAAGTTACCAGGATAAGTACGAATGATGCCGCGATCGAGTTCAATAATTTGAGTACAAACGGCATCCAAGAAAGCCCGGTCATGGGTCACCAACAAAATAGCGCCATTAAAATCGTTTAATAAACTTTCAAGCCAGCTAATGGAATCTAAATCTAAATGATTAGTCGGCTCATCTAACAGCAAAACATCGGGCATTGCTACTAAGGCTTGCGCTAAAGCAACCCGCTTTTTATTCCCGCCCGATAAGGTATCAATTTGCGCCTCAGGGTCTAAATGCAAACGATCTAAAGTTTCATGTACGCGTTGCTCCCAATTCCAACCGCTAATAGCCTCTAGCTTCGACTGCAATTCATCAAGCCGGTGGTGAGCAGCATCGTCCCATTCTCCTACACTCAATTCTTCGTATTCTTCACGCAAGGCTTTAGCGCTAGCAACACCCTCTGAAACTACGGTAAACACCGTTTCGTGGGCCTCAAAAATAGGTTCTTGAGCAACGTAAGCCATCCGTAGACCTTGCTGATATTGCAAGGTTCCGTCATCAAGCTTCTCTAAGCCTGCCAGAATTTTTAAGAGGGAGGACTTGCCTGTACCATTGCGCCCAATTAAGCCAACGCGCTCACCCGCTTCTAAAGAAAAAGCCGTGTTTGCTAGTAAGTCAACATGGCCAAAAGCCAATTTTGCATCAGTCAGTACGATTAAAGCCATGGCGCATTATCGTCGGTTTACTAAATCCAGTGCTAAAGCTTCCGCAACCTTAATACCATCGACTCCAGCCGATAAGATTCCCCCAGCGTAACCTGCACCCTCTCCGGCGGGATATAAACCCTTGATATTTAGGCTTTGATAGTTTTCGCCACGCGTAATTCGCAGTGGTGCTGAAGTCCGCGTTTCAACACCAGTAAGAACAGCATCGGCCATTGAAAACCCCTTAATTTGCTTTTCAAAAGCCGGAATTGCCTCCCGAATCGCTTCGATTGCATAAGCCGGTAAGCTCGTCGACAGATCGGTGAGATGAACTCCCGGCTGATAAGACGGTAAAACGGTGCCAAACTCTTGAGATGGCCTGGCAGCTAAAAAATCACCCACCAACTGGCCTGGTGCCTTATAAGTTGAGCCGCCCAAAACGTAAGCATTGGCCTCGATTGAACGCTGCAACTCCATACCCGCTAAAGGATGAACAGTTCCAGAGCCTGATTCAATTGTTGGTAAAAAATCAGCTGGCGTAATGCCAACTACGATGCCGGCATTTGCATTGCGCTCATTACGTGAGTATTGACTCATGCCATTCGTAACCACGCAATGGGGTTCGGAAGCAGCTGCCACAACCATACCTCCGGGACACATACAAAAACTATATACCGTACGACCGTTTTTAGCATGGTGAACTAATTTGTAATCGGCAGCGCCAATTAATGAATTACCAGCATGTGGGCCTAAACGCGCGCGATCAATCAGCGATTGGGGATGTTCAATACGAAACCCGACAGAAAATGCTTTAGCTTCCATAAAAACACCTGCATCAAACAGGGCCTTAAAGGTGTCACGTGCGCTATGGCCTAAAGCTAATACGACGTGATTTGCTAAGACCTCCTCGCCACCTTCTAATTGCACCGCTTGAATCGCCTGAGCTTCAATGCGGAAGCCCACAACTTTACTTACAAAGCGAATTTCACCACCTAAGCGAATAATTTCTTGGCGCATTTTTTCTACTACACCAACTAAGCGGAAAGTACCAATATGCGGTTTAGCCACATATAAAATTTCTGCAGGGGCACCAGCCCGCACAAACTCTTCCAACACCTTCCGACCGTAAAAATGAGGGTCTTTAATTTGGCTGTAGAGCTTCCCATCTGAAAAGGTACCTGCGCCCCCTTCACCAAACTGCACATTCGACTCTGGATTTAAGGTATTTTTGCGCCAAAGCCCCCAGGTATCTTTTGTTCGCTCGCGCACTGCCTTACCGCGTTCAAGGACAAGCGGTTTAAACCCCATTTGCGCCAAAACTAGGGCTGCAAAAATACCGCAGGGCCCAAAACCAATTACTACGGGGCGCTCGGCATTGTCTTGTAAAGCCTGCGTAACAAAGTGATAACGAGTATCGGGCGTTAAACGAATCTGCTGATCACCAGTAAAGGTTTTTAATATCGCCTGCTCATCGCTCACCAAAACATCAACGGTATAGATAAAGGCTAGGCCAACATTTTTACGCGCATCGTAACTACGCTTAAAAATAGTGAATTCTGGCTCCGCAGATTCATGCAGTTTCAGGCGTTGAATAATTTTCTTGACCAAGTCTTCGGGGGAATGGTCAATCGGCAGGCGCAGTTCAGTAATTCGAATCATTAGGGGCTATTTAACCATTCTTTGGCATACTCAACAGATGAAACTCGTAATTCAATCATGGCAAGAAGCTAGAGTCCTAGCGACCAGAGTTCGCCATGCGGTCTTCGTAGAAGAACAGCACGTCCCGATTGAATTAGAGCTAGACAGCATTGATTCCCGCGCCTGGCATGCGCTTGCCTACCTCAATGGAGTCTGCGTAGGAACAGCTCGTCTATTTTCAGAAAATGATCGCTGCCATATCGGTCGTATGGCAGTATTAGTACCTTACCGTCGACAAGGCCTGGGAAGTGCGTTATTGTCCACTCTTGTGCAGTATGCCCAAGCACACCATATGGGCACCATTTATCTCAACGCTCAAGTAGCGGTAATACCCTTTTATGCCAAATTCCATTTTATTTCTGCAGGCGCCATTTTTAATGATGCTGGCATTCCCCATCAAACGATGCGCTTAAATTAACCAGTATGGCTCTTCGCGCAACAATTCATAAAGTCGAACTTCATCTTGCCGATGCCGATCGTAATTATTATGCAAGTCATTCCCTAACTATCGCTAAACACCCGTCCGAAACTGACGAGCGCATGATGGCGCGTTTAATCGCATTTTCACTGTATGCACAAGAAAATTTAGTCTTCAGCAAAGGACTTAGCGATACTGATGAGCCCGATATTTGGGTCAAAGATTTAACCGATGCGATTCAGTTATGGATTGAAATTGGCCAACCGGAAGAGCGCCGTATATTGAAA
The DNA here is from genome assembly GCA_037139315.1 of Burkholderiaceae bacterium. Classification (GTDB taxonomy): domain Bacteria; phylum Pseudomonadota; class Gammaproteobacteria; order Burkholderiales; family Burkholderiaceae; genus Polynucleobacter. The sequence continues at coordinate 1,097 of JBAXGQ010000052.1, read as the reverse complement.
GCATGTGGTCGCTCAGGTCAGGTCGTTGTTATTTGTTATGGGGGTCAAGCAAGTAAAATTTGGTGGCAGGGCATTCAACATAAAGTGTCGCGTGCGCAAAATCTGCAAGTCATCGCTTTACCTAAGGAGGCCATTGAAACACTTGGCAAGTGGGTTGAACGCGGCATGACCATTCATGTCAATGTACAAGATGGCGAAATGCTCATCTCGACAGATCAAGGGCAGATTAACTTAAACCCTGAACTCTGGTATCAAGGTAAAACTAAATAATCTAAACACACCATCTATAAGCTTATCGATCAAGCTGGTCATGCATTTTCAAATTGAGTTCGCGGGCAGTTTCAAGCAAGCCTTCATAGCCCGAGCGTAAATGGGCGGGTAAATCAACATCGCCAATCATCGATCCTATCGTTTCAGTCAAGCTATATAAAATACCTTTAGCTGCGCTAGTTGCGATGCTCTCGCTCGCAATGAGGTCACTAACATGCTTAACGGCAGCATCGAGATGTTCAAATTTTGGCGTTGGGTTTGACACAAAGTTCCTTATTGATTTACTTTTACCTAGTTTATCAGTGCCAGCCGATAAAATACAATGCTGTAGTATAAAACTCCTGCAGTCTAGCCCTACCTCATGAACCTTACCCTTGCTTAAAGCCCAAAAACAGTATCTTGCCAGCATCTTGATGGCTAGCGTAGGGGCAGTGCTTTTTTCGGGCAAAGCCGTCATCATTAAATATGCCTACCGCTATGGAGTTTCACCTGAAGCGCTTTTAGCGCTCCGTATGCTGCTAGCATTACCGATGTTTTGGTGTGTTTACTGGTTTTTCTCTCGTAATAATAAAAAGTTACCGCTTTCGAAAACAGATTATCTTAAATTAATCGGCCTCGGATTTATTGGTTATTTTTTTTCAAGTTATCTTGATTTTCTGGGACTGCAATATATTTCTGTTGGTCTAGAGAGAATTCTTTTGTACCTCACACCGACCATTGTGATCCTCATCTCTTATTTTTTTATGCAAAAAAGAATTACTCGCTTGCAGTGGTATGCAATGGTTATCGGCTATCTTGGGGTCATGCTAGTCTTTTTGCAAGATGTC
>JBAXGQ010000051.1:0-11605 GCA_037139315.1 Burkholderiaceae bacterium | reverse complement strand
CCCTAAGAATTTTCATTATCGACAATCATATCGTTGCGATTGCCTTATTGCTAGGCATGGTATTAATGGTAGAGATTGGCTGGCGAGTAGGGCGAAGTGCTAAAGCAAAATATAAGGCTAGTAAGATCAATGCTAGCGATACGTTCATGGCAGCAATTTTTGGTTTGTTGGCTTTGGTCATCGCCATTACCTTTTCAGGTGCTTCTGATCGGTTTGATAAGCGTCGAGACTTAATCATGAGTGAGCTCACCACAATTGGTAGCGCTTATTTATCCATCGACTTACTTAAAGCCGAAGATCAACCAAAGCTAAGAGAATTACTTAAAGAATATATTGATTTACGACTTCAGGTTTATAAAAAACCAATGCAATTAGAAGATCAAGCGAAAATTTTTCAACAACGAATAGATGTCGGTAATCAAATATGGCAGGCTGCTTTGAAATCGGTCAACAATATTAGTTCATTAAACTTTGCAGATAAATTACTCGCGGCAAAAATTTTGCCATCCATTACTGCCATGTTTGACGCTGCTGATTACCAGCGTATGGCGATGCGAATGCATCCACCACCAGCCATGTGGGCATTGCTATTTTTACTCGCGTTTGCTGGCTCCTTGGTAGCTGGATACATTATGGGAGTAGAAGAGCGCCGCGACTGGCTTTTAACGGTGGTTTTTATCGTCATGATGGTGGCGACAATCTCATTAATTCTGGATATCGAACACCCACGCGATGGAATGATTAACTTAGATCGAATAGACCAGGAGATTATTCAGTTTCGTAAATCAATATAGAGAAAAAATTATGGCATTGGGCTTGGGAAATGGGTATGGCCAACATACTGCCCAGCTTGATTGACTTTCACTAAGACCATATCTCCCACATTCACCACCTTGCCTGTAAATGCTTGAATATTGACGTGATGGGTTACTAAAACTAAGGGCGGCTGAGATTTTTTAGCAAGACTATTTTTAATGAATGTTTGCAGCGCCTGAGTTTGGCTTTTTTCTAAAGACATGTCATCAAAAAATGAGCCAAGCGAGGCCTCAATTGTGACGGCACCCTTTTTTAGTAATTTAGCGGTATCCACGCAGCGGCACCAGGGACTGGAAAATACTTGCGCTTTATCGACACCTTGTTTAGTTAGCCAAGTACCAATGAGTTCAGCTTGTTTGCGTCCGCGCTCACCTAAATTACGTTGGGTAGCACATTGATCGAGTTTATAGCCCGCTGGATCACCTATTCCAGGAGCATCGGCATGGCGCATCAATAACACATGCTGACCATCATGCAGATCCTCTTTTAGACCCGCATAAACACTGGCGCCAAATAAACAAAGGTACAAGCCGATAAAAAAAACTGTAAGCCTACGCCTGATAGGGTTATTCATATTGGTTATAAGGGGTTCACAAGCTTGAATTAATTAATAGATAATATTAAATCTTAACAGTAGACCTAGGAATTATTGTGTACTTGAATAAATTAGTTTGTGTAGGCGCGATCTGCTTATTTACCTTAAGTGCTTGCGGCACTTATGCACCCAATGTTGATATGGGGAATAAGGACCAGGGCTGCGTGCGTGAGTGCGATATGAACAATAATCTGTGCCTGGAAAAAGCAACGGATTTGGTAGCACAAAATAGTTGTGCCATGAAGCGGCAAAATTGCATTAAGGCGTGCCCAACCGATAATTGTTAATTGCTTGAAAGATGTTAACTAAGCAACTGCCAGTACTTCCTGTAGAAATAGAGAAATATCTGCTAGCTCATTTGGATGAACCGAGTGTTCCATTGGGTAGGTTTGCCAATTAACCTGGTAGCCATGTTTTTTGAGTAAGGCATGAGAATCTTCACCCCGCTGTGGAATCACCACTGGATCCCAAACACCATGTCCCATGAAAATAGGGGTATTGAAATTGGCGCTATTTCTAAAGCTGAGAAAATTTTCTGCGAGCGGTAAATAACCGGACAGAGCCATGATGCCTGCTAGGGGCTGGGGAAAACTTAAACCAATATATAGAGCCATCGCACAGCCTTGTGAAAACCCAGCAAGGACTATTTTGTTAGAAGGAATACCTTTTTGTATCTCTTGCTCAATCAAGGCAGCTATAGCGCTAGCTGATTTTTGAATGCCTTTGACATCTTGTTGATGGGTCAAATCAGGCGCAGCAATATCGTACCAAGCAGGCATTACATAGCCGCCATTAATAGTCACGGGCATGCTAGGTGCACTAGGAAATACAAAGCGAATCGGTAAACAGCCTGTTAAATCAAGCTGAGGTACGATCGACGCAAAATCATTGCCATCGGCACCAAGTCCATGAAGCCAAATTACTGATGCCTGTGGATTCGGGGCAGTTTCAATTTCGATGTAAGGCAGTAAATCGCTCATGAAATAAAATACTTACGTTTTTTTAGCAGCAGCTTGTGCTTGTTTTTTGGCCAGACGCGCATTGATGGTTTTTAACATGGCTTCATCTGGGTTCTGCCAATTTGCTCCGGCTTGATTTGCCATGTATACGACAGCGGCAGCAAATTCTGCGACGGATAAGTTCGGATCGCCGCCTCGGGCCGGCATAGCTCTCACGCCATAGTAACCATCAGCACTGATATGCGCTTGCCCTTCTTTAATTAGCTTAACCCATTGTTTTTTATCGCCAAGTTTCGGGGCATTATTCAGCCCTCCAGTATGACAAGCAGAACACACTTGCTGATACGTTTCCGCGCCAGTGGCCGCATACGAATTTGCGCCCAAAGAGAGCATTCCCAGGGTAATTACGCAGAAAAATTGTGCAGGGTGAAAGCTGGAGATCCTGCTGGAGAGAACATATTTCATCATAGTTTCTAAGGTGAGCTAATAAAAAATTGTAGCGTTGAATCAATAATTCTGCAAAAGCTCCTAAAATAGCCTGCAATAGATATTAATCAGTCGCGCCAAGGGATTTATATGAATAAAAAATCGGATTTATTACGCCTATTGAAGGTAACTTTAGTGCCGTTGATGGGACTGTTATTAAGCCCAGCTTCGCAGGCACAAGAGTTTCCTCCTAAAAAAACAGTCACAATGGTGGTTGGTTTTGCTGCTGGTGGCGCGGCTGACACCGGCGCGCGCTTAATTGCTAAAAAATTGGGCGAAAATATTGGTCAAACTGTCCTGGTTGATAATAAGCCCGGTGCTGGCGGGAATATTGCCCACGCTACGGTGGCAAGTGGACCAACAGATGGCTCAATGATTTTATTGGGCTCAATTGGACCATTAACAATTGCACCCCATTTAATGAAGCTACCTTATGATCCTGTTAAGGATTTGGCGCCTTTAACCATGGGGATGAGTTTTCCGAATATATTAGTAGTACCACCTTCTCTTGGTGTGACGACGCTAAAAGAATTTGTGGCTTTAGCAAAAAAAGAACCCGGTAAGTTAACGTACGCCTCGACTGGGAATGGTTCCGCATCCCATTTGCAGGGCGAATTATTTAATTTACGAGCGGATATTGATCTGGTACACATTCCCTACAAAGGGGGAAATCCGGCTTTAGTAGACGTATTAGCTGGGAGAGTCTCATCTTATTACTCTGCGCTGTCTTCCGCTTCCCCACATATTAAGGCGGGTAAGTTGGTTCCTTTAGCTACAACAGGTGCTAAAAGAGCACCTTTATTCCCTAATGTGCCAACCATTGCTGAATCGGGTTATCCTGGTTTTGATTCAACGAACTGGTATGCCTTTGTTGCCTCAAGCAAAACCCCCACGGTTTTGTTAGATCGTTGGAACTTAGAAATTGTCAAAGTATTGAATGATAAAGAGGTGATCGCTTCTTTAACAGAGCATGGGTTAACTCCCAACCCAACGTCGCGTGATGAACTTGCTAAATACATGGCAAAAGAATCTAGCGCGTGGGCTAAAGTAATTAAAGATAAAGGCATTACCCCTGATTAATGGTTTAAGTAACTGAAGAACGTTTACTAGAAACGAGAGGCTTTATGCATTTTGCAGTTGTCATGCGTAAACAAAAAATGACTAATCAGTGGGTTAGTCATCGCTGGTTTCCTCAAGAGGTGATCCCAGATATGGGTCAATTTGGAGCGGATGCAGTGGAAAATGCGCCGCAAAAAATAAGCGGCCGTTTTTTAGAGCGTAATGATTTGGGTGAGTCGTGGCTTTTTACGGGCTTTAGCTTAAATCTCTTTGCTGACGAAGCGGAAGGCTATTACTTAAATGTGACCGCGCAAAGCCCGTGTTGGTTTGTCATGTGGCGCTTAGAAGAAGAACCGCAAGCGTATATCAATCAGCAGTCGCAAGCATTTTTAACGGCTAATGAAGCGCTGGCAATTCCCCATCGGATTTTAGTAAGCTATAACGAAGCAGCACGTTTATTAGATGGTGGCGAAGCGGTTGATAATATTCCGATGAGTACTGAGCACATTTCTTGGCTTAAAGAATATGTCGATGAAAAATATCGCCCTGAGCCAAAGCGGCGCCAAAAACCAGCATCATTCAAGGGCGCAGTCCGCCCTGCGGAGGAATAATGGCAGATGGTTTTCTAAGTCGCTGGTCGCAACGCAAGGCTGGTAAGGTCACGCCTGAACCAGCTATGAAGTCTAATTCCAGTGCGCTTAAAACTGTCCAAGACGCAGTCGCAGAGCCAAAGCTCAATGTTGATCAGCCGAATACCGCTCTAGATCAAACAGCAGCATTACCGCAACTCACCTTGGACGATGTGGCAAAGCTTAACCATCAAGATGATTTTTCGGTCTTTATGCAAAGCGGAGTTGATCCTGATGTCAAGCGCGCGGCAATGAAGAAATTATTTTCTGATCCCCGCTATAACATTATGGATGGTTTAGATATTTATATTGATGACTACTCCAAACCAGATCCCATTCCTCCAGAAATGTTGCGGCGTTTGGTGCAATCACAGATGTTGAATCTCTTTAAGACGGAAGAGGAAGAAAAGGATAAGCCCAATGAAAGCGCCGCAGAACAAATTACCTTAGAGAGCCCTGATAATGAGTCCTCTACTAGCTTGCCCTTAGACTCCAAGGTAGAGTTAACCGAGATTCAACCAAGTAAACCACCACGTGATCCCCAATTAAAAACCTAAAAGTAAACCATGACCAAGTTATTAGTTTGTGATTGCAACCGCACCATGCCCCTGGATGCGCAAGCACTGGGTGTTGCAATGCATACCTCTTTGTGTCGCCAAGAGGTAGGTCAATTTTTGTCAGCGCTTGACAAGCCCGAGCCAATGATTGTGGCTTGCACGCAAGAACGCGCTTTATTTAGTGAATTGGCAGAGCAATCAGCTAAGCCCTTAGGTGCCCCGCTGCGTTTTGTCAATATTCGTGAGTTAGCAGGCTGGACGCAGGAAGCGAAAAAATCCACCCCTAAAATCTTGGCTTTATTAGCTCTGGCTGAGGTGCCACAGGCTGATCCAGTTCCCGTAGTGGAGTTTCAAAGTCAAGGACGTTTGTTGATTATTGGCCCAATGCAGCAAGCCTTACCGTGGGCGGAAAAATTGGGAGCATCACTCGATATTAGTGTTTTAGCTACTGAAGCAGGTGCGCTGCCATTGACGCGGGATTTTCCAACCTATAGCGGTGTGGTATCTAAATTAGATGGCTTTTTAGGGCAATTTAATGTTGAGTGGAATTTAATTAATCCCATTGATCCTGAAATGTGTACGCGCTGTGGCGCTTGCGTGACTGCGTGTCCTGAGGATGCAATTGATGCTTCTTTCCAAATTGATTTAGCGCGCTGTAAATCGCACCGTGCTTGTGTCACTGCGTGCGCGGGTATTGGGGCAATTCAGTTTGAGCGCAGCGATACCGTACGCAGCGGCGAGTTTGATTTAATTATGGATTTACGCGCCGTCACTGGGATGCCAATGAGCCAAACCCCTCAGGGTTACTTAGCGCCGGGTGCAGACCCTTTTGAACAATCGTTAGCAGCCACGAAGTTATTGGGCCTTATTGGCGAATTTGAAAAGCCAAAGTATTTTGTCTACAATGAAAAAATTTGTGCACATGGTCGTAATGGCGTCACTGGCTGTTCTGCCTGTATCGATGTTTGCTCAACTGCAGCAATTCAATCTGTTTTCAAAAATGGTCAAGGTCAAGTAGCGGTTAATCCGAATTTATGTATGGGTTGCGGTGCTTGCTCTACTGTGTGTCCTTCAGGTGCAATGCGCTACAACTATCCGAGTGTTCCGCACCAAGGTTTACAACTTAAAGCACTAAGTAAAACCTATGCTAACGAGATCGCGCGTGCAAATTTAGCAGCTAGCGCACCCACCTTACTCTTACATAGCCACACTGCAGGCTTGCAACTCATCGAGAGTTTGGGTCGGGCAGCCCATTTACAGGCGAAGACCTATGAAGGCTTGCCCAGTTTTGTCTTGCCCCTGAGTATCGAAAATATTGCCTCAACGGGTATCGATCTGTGGTTGGGGGCTTTGAGTTATGGCTTTGCTGAGGTAAAGCTTCTCTTAACTGGGAACGAAGATCCCGCTTATCGTCAGGCGCTCGCACAGCAAGTTGCCTTAGGTAATACTATTTTGCAGGCCTATGGCTTCAATCTAAATACCCCTGAAACTCGCATTAGCATGATTGAGGCGCATTCCGGTGATGATCTGGAAACCGTCAGTAAAGTATTTGGTTTAATGCGCAAACGCGGCGCTTTACCTACTTTAGGCACGCCAGCATCATTTGGCTTGGCAAATCAAAAGCGTGAAACATTAGAGGCTGTACTGACTTATTTCGAGAAGCAAGCCAAAACCCCGCTACCTACTGAGGGTGTAGTTTTGCCTCCGCCTTCATTATTCGGTGGTCTTGCTATCGATCAAGCGGCCTGCACTTTATGTATGTCATGTGTAGGTAGTTGTCCTGAAGGTGCACTATTAGATAACCCCGATGAACCGAAGTTGTCCTTTTTAGAAAAGCAATGTGTGCAATGCGGTTTGTGCGTCCAAACTTGTCCCGAAAAAGCCTTGGAATTAGTGCCCCGCTTATTGAGTGTGGAACAACGCAAACAAAAGGTCACCTTAAATGAAACCTTGCCCTACCATTGCATTAGTTGTGGCAAGGCTTTTGGCACCTTAAAAATGGTTGAGCTCATGTTGGGTCGCTTAGGAACGCATGAGGCGTTTTCGGGAGCCGCCCAGAATCGCCTGAAAATGTGCAGTGACTGCAGGGTGGTCGATATGATGAAAGATGTTTAATGAGCCAAGATCCACAAAAAGCAGAATTAGATGAATTAGGGGCCACGCCAGCGACGGTGGGAGAGATTGGCTTAGCTGAAGATCTGGCAAGGGCCGACCTCTACGGCTTATTGGCTGCCTTATTACATCAGCCCCCTAGCCAAGATTTATTAGATCGCATGGCCTTATCACTACCCGAGGCGGATGATTCCTCAGTTTTAGCGGGTGCGTGGCGTAATTTAGTATTACTAACTAAAAACAGCCAAGCAGCCGATTGGCGTAAAGAATACGATGCGAATTTTGTGGGGGTAGGCCGTCCCAACGTATTTCTGAATGGCTCTTATTTTATGGCTGGACATTTAAATGAAAAGCCCTTAGTCGAAGTCCGAAGAGCCCTGCAGACCTTTGGCTTAGAAGCCTCTGAAAGTGTTTCAGAGACTGAAGATCATCTAGCCGCCTTATGCGAGGTGATGCGCTATTTGATCGCCGGCGATGATGTGGCAGTTTCTAATTTAACGAATCAAAAATTATTCTTTAATAACTACATGCGAAGCTGGTATGAGGATTGTTGCGATGCCATAGAAAATGCGCCTGATACGCATTTCTACTTACCGGTTGCGCAGCTGATCCGGGAATTTTTTGCCATTGAGGCCCAAGGCTTTGATATGGTGCAATGAACGAATAATTAGGGTTAACCCTAGATTCAGTTGCAGTAAGTTGACCATGTATAAAAGGTGAATTCGTATTACACTCAATCCGTAATATTCATTTTTGCATTTACATTAGATTGGACGATCTATGACTAACAAATCGACTTTCGCGGCTGATGCGAAGCCCGCCACCAAGCCTTCCCGCAGAACTTTTTTTCTTACGGCAGGCGTTGCTGCAGGCGCTGTGGCAGTAGCGTCACAAACACCGTTAGGGAAAGCAGTGATTCAAGAGGTCGGTAGTGCAATTGCACCTCAGGCCGATGGCTACCAGTTGTCTGCCCATATCAAAAAGTACTATGAAACAACTTTAATTTAAGAATTTAAATCCTTACATAATCAATCTATAAGAATTCTTTCTGGAGTAGCACATGAGCCTGGTTCGTAAAACTTCTTCTGGCAGTAACCCCAAAACTTCAACCCATTTAATCGGTAGTTTGGCGCGGGGTTTAAAAGCGGCTGTGCCAACCATGGATCGACGGACTTTTTTACGGCGCTCAGGAATTGGCGTAGGCGCAGGCCTTGCTGTATCGCAATTGAATTTGTTGCAAAAAGCGAATGCCGTTGAAACCAAGGCAATGTTGGATGGTAAAGCGGGAAAGATTGAAGTGAAGCGTACTGTTTGTACCCATTGCTCAGTGGGTTGCGCAGTCGATGCGACGGTTGAAAATGGGGTTTGGGTGCGCCAAGACTCGGTGTTTGATTCACCGATTAACTTAGGTTCCTATTGCGCAAAGGGCGCTGCTTTACGTGAACATGGTCATGGAGACTATCGTTTACGCTCGCCAATGAAATTGGTTGATGGCAAGTACCAAAAGATTTCTTGGGATCAAGCGCTGGATGAAATTACCGCCAAGATGAAAGCATTGCGCACTAAATCTACTCCCGATTCCCTCTTCTTTATTGGTTCGTCTAAGCACAACAACGAGCAAGCTTATCTGTTGCGGAAGTGGGTTTCATTCTTCGGCACCAATAACACCGATCACCAAGCGCGTATTTGTCACTCGACTACAGTTGCCGGGGTAGCAAATACCTGGGGCTATGGCGCTATGACCAATAGTTATAACGACATGATGAATTCGAAAGCCGCGCTGTATATTGGCTCGAATGCTGCAGAAGCGCATCCCGTGTCGATGTTGAGTATGTTGCACGCCAAAGAAAATGGTTGCAAATTAATGGTGGTTGATCCCCGCTATACCCGCACCGCTGCTAAGTCAGATCAGTATGTGCGGATCCGTTCGGGAACCGATATTCCTTTCTTATTTGGCGTGTTGTATCACGTCTTTAATAACGGCTGGGAAGATAAGAAATATATTAATGATCGCGTTTATGGCATGGATGAAGTGCGCAAAGACGTGATGGAAAAATGGACTCCTGCCAATGTTGAGGCAGCTTGCGGTGTACCTGAAGCTGAAGTCTATAAAGTTGCTGAAACGATGGCGAAGAATCGTCCTAGTACGATTGTTTGGTGTATGGGTCAAACCCAGCACACCATTGGTAATGCGATGGTACGGGCCTCTTGTATTTTGCAATTAGCGTTAGGCAATATTGGTAGATCGGGTGGCGGAGCAAATATTTTCCGCGGTCACGATAACGTCCAAGGCGCTACTGATGTGGGCCCAAATCCCGATTCATTGCCTGGTTACTATGGCTTAGCTGCCGGCTCATGGAAGCACTACGCTACCGTTTGGGGTGTTGATTACGAGTGGATCAAAGGGCGCTATGCCCCCGATATGATGGAAAAGTCGGGTACAACGGTGTCGCGTTGGATTGATGCAGTTCTAGAAAAAAGTGACATGGTTGACCAAGCCACCAATGTCAAAGGATTGTTCTATTGGGGCCATGCACCAAACTCACAAACCCGTGGCCTAGATATGAAAAAGGCGATGGATAAGTTAGAGTTATTGGTGGTCGTGGATCCTTATCCAAGTGCTACCGCAGCAATGGCTGCTATGCCACCAGCTGCAGGTGGTCAAGTGAATAAAGATCGCGCAGTGTATTTACTGCCTGCCACCACGCAGTTCGAAACCAAAGGTTCTGTTACTGCCTCAAATCGTTCGATTCAATGGCGCGAAAAAGTCATCGATCCGTTATTTGAATCGGTACCTGATCATGTGATCATGCAAGCTTTGGCCGATCGTCTCGGTTTTGGTAAAGAGCTTTCAGTCAATTACAAAATGCTCGATTCGAAGTACGCTGGTAAATCATGGCGTGAACCTGAACCCGAATCTATTTTGGGCGAAATTAATCGTTCTGTTTGGACCATTGGTTATACGGGACAAACGCCTGAGCGCCTGAAAGCGCACATGCGCATGATGAATGTGTTTGATCCGAAAACCTTGAAATCTCGCGGTGGCAAAGACCCAGTTAGTGGTTACGATACTGCTGGCGATTACTTTGGCTTGCCATGGCCTTGCTACGGTACTGCGGCAATTAAACATCCGGGCTCGCCAAATCTATATGACACCAGCAAGAGCGTGATGGAAGGCGGTGGTAATTTCCGCGCGAACTTTGGAGTAGAAAAAGACGGTAAATCACTGTTGGCTGAAGATGGTTCTTGTTCCAAAGGATCGGCCATTACTACAGGCTATCCCGAATTTGATGCTGCTTTTGTGAAGAAATTGGGCTGGTGGAGTCAATTGACGCCAGAAGAGCAAAAATTAGCTGAGGGCAAAAATTGGAAGACTGACTTATCTGGTGGTATTCAGCGGGTCGTCATGAAAAATGGTTGCCATCCCTTTGGTAACGCTAAAGCACGGGCTGTGGTGTGGAATTTTCCAGACGCCATTCCGCAACATCGCGAAGCGTTGTACAGCACACGTCCGGATATGATGATCAAGTACCCGACTTCGGCTGACAAGAAAAATTTCTGGCGCTTACCAACCCTGTTCTTAACTGTGCAACAGCAGAATTTGAACGAGAAACTGTATGAAAAGTTCCCCATTATTTTAACTTCTGGGCGTTTAGTTGAATACGAGGGTGGTGGCGATGAAACTCGCTCTAATCCATGGTTGGCTGAGCTTCAGCAGGAAAACTTCGTGGAAATTAATCCTGGTGCAGCAGCCCGTCGGGGAATTAAAAATTGGGATTATGTTTGGGTTAAATCGCCAACTGGAGCGAAGATAAAAGTGCGGGCGATGGTTACCGAGCGAGTCGGGCCAGATACTGCTTTCGTACCATTCCATTTTGCTGGATGGTGGGAAGGCAAGAATTTGCGCGAATTCTATCCAACCGGAGCATGCCCAGTTGTTTTAGGTGAGGCCGTCAATACAGCAACGACTTACGGCTACGACCAGGTGACGATGATGCAAGAATCTAAAACCACGATGTGCCAAATTGAAAAATTTGCCTAAGCACCTAAATAAACGAGCTAAATTCAGGAGAATCCCATGGCAAGAATGAAGTTTATTTGTGACGCAGAACGGTGCATCGAATGCAACGGTTGTGTTACTGCCTGTAAGAATGAAAACGAAGTACCTTGGGGCGTTAATCGGCGTCGGGTTGTAACGATTAATGATGGCGTGATTGGCGCTGAAAAATCGATTTCTGTTGCCTGTATGCATTGTTCAGACGCCCCTTGTATGGCAGTTTGCCCAGTCGACTGTTTCTATCGTACTGACGAAGGTGTCGTGTTACACGATAAAGATATTTGTATTGGTTGTGGTTATTGCTCGTATGCTTGCCCGTTTGGCGCGCCTCAATT
>JBAXGQ010000050.1:0-11643 GCA_037139315.1 Burkholderiaceae bacterium | reverse complement strand
CCCTCTTTTAGCCCAGAATATAAAAGCCGACTGCTCGATTTAGACTCATAAACTTGGACAGTTTCGCCCGCGCCAATTAATTCAACTTTCATCGTGGTACTTATCAGCCCTTAAAAAGGAATATGGTGACCAAAACCAAACATGCGGGTCTCCATCTTAATTTCACGATTCAGTAATTTAAATTCTTTATTGGCTTCAGTAATCTTGTCATACACCTTAGCGACAGCAAATAATTCCGTTGCGCCACCATCTAGAGTGGTTCTAAAAACCTCTAGAAAGGTAACTACATCCCACTCATGCGCGCCGGATTTATTAACTAAATACACGTTACCTAAACGGGCGAGTCGTGAATGATCGCTATTGTGTTTTGGCAAGTTATCAAATAACAATTTTAAAGAATCACGTGACTCCTCTAACCAAATCATCTCTTTACGTATTTCAGGACTATAGGCCGTAATTTTGTAGTTGTACTGCGGATCACATAAAGCAATGAAACCCTCAAAATTTAAGTCGTCTAAAGTCAAAAAACTCTTATAAATAAGCTCTGAAATTTGTACGCGATCATCCATCATTAAGCCTTTAAAAATTAAGTAACTGGTAAATTAGGCAACTTCTTTAACAGCGTTTAACTTGTTATCGCCAAGCGGATTGAAAGCGGGCCGTTGCATTTTTTTGCTCCACTCTGCATAAAAATGACGCATGCCACCTTCATCATGAATCGTCATATTTTCCTCGCGACCATGAATCACCCACTTACTATCTGTACCATCGCGCATCGCTCTGCCCTGGCCATGAACGCCAAGCAAATCCTCATGCAGATTGCGACCAAATGGGCCCCAAATGACATTGTGATCATGAATACGTTCGGCACGCTGTTCTGGAGTATCGCTTTTCGGTGCTAGGCCCCTAAATTCAATAATCAATTTATTGGGCCCTAATGGAATTGCAGTATCCATACGTAAAACCGACGTACGTAAATTAAATGTCATACCAGGAAAGATATCAATCAAGATCCAGCCTCCTGGCGCTAAACCTGGCCAGCCTACCGCACGTTCTTTACTACCCTTGGTATACGCGTCATACTTTACTTCCATAGACCCTACCGTTGCATGTCCATTGGGATAGCCAGTATATTTACGATCAAAATATCCAGGCTGCATCATGCCTGTAGCTTTGTTGAAGTAATGCATGTAATCGTGATAAAACTCGCTATTGGTGTCATGCCACAATTTATAGTTCGTATCGACGACAGCCTTGTGATAATGGAATACCTCCAATGGCATCGATAAATTATCATCCAGCATATTCATCGAATCGCCAATATATTCTTTTAACGTCGGTGCTTGATCATCAACGTTAACCCAAACGAAACCGCCGTAACCAATTTCAGTTCTAACTTCTCTCAAGCCCGCATTTTCACAGGTGTAACGATCTTGATAGCCCTGTGTGCCACGTGAAATTTCAATACACTTGCCTTTAGTATCAAACATCCAAGCATGGAAAATACAGGTGATGCGCTTCGCATTGCCCACAGGATCATACAAAAGTGTGTTACCACGGTGCGGGCAAATATTATAAAAAGAACGCACTTGCATATCTTCGCCACGCACAATGATTAAAGGTGCGCCACCTGGATGAGAGAAAGTACGATAATCAAAAGCACTTACTAACTCACTTTCGTGACAAGCAATAATCCAACTCTTATTGAAGATTTTTTCTTGTTCTTCTTTAAATAAACCTTCGTCGGTATAAATGCGGCTATCGACAAAATGTGAGTTAGGAAAACTTGGGGTTTTAAGCCATTCGGCAGAATTACGAGACATATTTCACTCCCTAATTAAGATAAATTGATTGAAATTGAGTTAATAAATAGATGAAGATTAAAAGAGACCGGTAACTTTGCCATCGACGTAGTCAATTTTTTCTGCAGAAGGTACTTTAGGCAAGCCAGGCATAGTCATAATGTCGCCACAAACCATGACGATAAATTCAGCACCAGCCGCTAAGCGCACTTCACGTACGGTAATGGTATGGCCTTCTGGTGCACCACGCAATTTTGGATCGGTTGAAAAAGAACTTTGGGTTTTAGCTACGCATACGGGGTAATGTCCATAACCTTGTTCTTGCAAACTCGCAATTTGCGCACGGACCTTCGAATCGGCATTCACTTCACCAGCGCGGTAAACCCGTTTTGCGATCTTATTCACTTTTTCCCAAAGCGTATCTTCTTCTTCATAAACAAACTGCATTTTTTTATCAGATTCGCAAAGATCTACAACAATATTGGCTAAGTCTGCAGCACCTTTACCGCCATGTGCCCAATGTGAAGCTAAAACGACTTTCACCCCTAAACGCTCCATCCGTTTACGGATTAAATCGATTTCAGCATCGGTATCGCTTAGAAATTGATTGATCGAAACAACGCAGGGCAAGTTATAGACCTGTGTAATATTTTCGACGTGACGCTCTAAGTTGACCAATCCCTTATCTAAGGCAATTAAGTCTTCTGTAGTTAAATTGGCAACATCAACTCCGCCATGATATTTCATGGCGCGCACGGTTACCACGATCACAACGGCTGCAGGGCGCAAGCCTGACTTGCGGCATTTAATATCGATAAACTTTTCAGCACCAAGGTCAGCACCAAATCCAGCCTCGGTTACAACATAGTCAGCCAGTTTCAACGCAGCTTTAGTCGCAATCACAGAGTTACAGCCATGCGCAATATTGGCAAACGGTCCACCATGCACAAAAGCGGGATTATTTTCTAAGGTTTGCACTAAATTAGGGGCCAAAGCATCTTTTAGTAAAACGGTCATTGCGCCATGCGCATTTAAATCTTTTGCCAAGACAGGCTTTAAATCACGGGTATAGCCAACCACAATTTTTGAAAGACGCTCTTTCAAATCTTCGATTGAGGTGGCAAGACAGAAAATTGCCATGATCTCGGAGGCAACCACAATATCAAAGCCATCTTCGCGGGGATAGCCATTACCAGGGCCGCCCAAGGCGGCAGTAATGGAGCGTAAAGCACGGTCATTCATATCCACGACCCGCTTCCATTGAATCCGGCGCACATCAATACCCAAGGTATTGCCATAATAAATATGGTTATCAATCAAGGCAGCCAGCAAATTATTGGCTAATGCAATCGCCGAAAAATCGCCCGTGAAATGCAAGTTAATATCTTCCATAGGCACGATTTGGGCATAGCCGCCGCCTGCGGCTCCGCCCTTAACGCCAAATACAGGACCAAGTGAAGGTTCCCGCAAACAAATCATGGCCTTTTTGCCAATGGTGTTCAATGCATCTCCGAGGCCAACGGTGGTCGTGGTTTTACCCTCGCCCGCAGGCGTTGGGCTAATGGCGGTAACGAGAATGAGTTTGCCGTCTTTTTTGTTTTTTAAAGTATCTAAATACGCCAATGAAACCTTGGCTTTGTAATGTCCAAATGGCTCAAGCGAGTCCTCTGGTATGCCCAAGCGTTCCTTGGCAATTCCAGCGATCTTTTTCATAGTTGCTTTTTGAGCTATTTCGATATCACTTGGCATTTGAACCTCTGTAAAATTAACGGTTATCTGAAAACAGCATGAAGCTTAATTAATCTATTGATAATTAGAACTATACAACATTAATGTCCAAGTTTGCATAGTATTTATCAGCAATTAATTAGGGAAACTACTTAGACGACCTACTGCTCCATGGAGCATCCAAGTAAATACAATGGCTTATTAAGCTTTTTATGGTTTTTCGATATTTCGATACTGCATCATTCAATAGGTTTTATAACACCATATGCCCCCTAAAATTGCGAAACGCAAAATCAGCAAGAAAACGCCGCAAAAATCGCGCGTCAGAATGGCGCCTAGCCAACGACGCGAGCTCATTTTGGCGGGGGCTATCGATTATTTTGCCGAACTCGGGTTTACTGGCAAGACTCGGGAATTATCTGAGCGTCTAGGTATTACCCAACCCCTACTCTATCGCTATTTCCCCTCAAAGCAGGTGTTGATGGAGGAAGTATTCGAAATCATCTTCTTAGACTCTTGGCAAAAAGAGTGGGATGCGTTATTAGAAAATTCAACCATCCCTCTAAAGAAACGGCTGGTGACCTTTTATCAACAGTATTTTGAGGATAGCTTCTCGCGGCGCTGGATTCGGGTGTATTTGTATTCCGGTTTAGCGGGCACAGGAATGAACCAGAAATACCTCAAAATGATTCGTCAACGCCTAATTGACCCAGTCTGTATGGCCCTAAGAGCCCTATACAGTGATGATAAAAGCTGGGGGCCGATCTCGGATGATGAGCGTGAATTTGTCTGGGTTCTGCACGGCAGCTTCTTTGCTTATGCGACCCGAAAATATATTTTTAACCATGAAACCAAAATTAATTTTGAGGGCTATTTAACGCGCTCAATTGAAAATTTTCTGGATGGCGCTAAAGCCAACTATCCAAAGTTACGCTCAATTAAGACCGCTAGTTAGCTTTTTTAACCCATTTATTACCCGCCTTTTTTTAAAGCCACATTCTTCGCCAATTTTGTGTATCCTACATCTTAGATTTTAATTTATCAAAAGCTAAACAACATGTTCAAACTATTTTCCAGCGCCCCCGTCCACGATCCCATTGGCAAACAAAAGCCAATTGATGAGATTAAGAAAACAACTTGTTATATGTGCGCCTGCCGCTGCGGTATTCGTGCCCATCTGCGCGAGGGCGAGCTAGTTTATATCGATGGCAACCCAGATCACCCCCTAAATAAAGGCGTGATCTGCGCCAAGGGCTCAGCAGGCATCATGAAACAAAAATCGCCTGCGCGAATTACCCAGCCCCTTTTACGTAAAGCCGGTAGTGCCCGAGGTGAAGGTGCTTTTGAGCCGATTAGCTGGGAGCGCGTGTTTGAAATCTTAAGCGAGCGCTTAGGAAAAATTCGTGCGACTGATCCAAAGAAATTCGCTTTGTTTACAGGCCGTGATCAGATGCAAGCCCTAACCGGTTTATTTGCGCGTCAATTTGGCACGCCGAACTATGCCGCTCACGGTGGCTTTTGTTCTGTCAATATGGCTGCGGGCATGATCTACACGATTGGCGGCAGCTTTTGGGAGTTTGGTGGTCCCGATTTAGAGCGGGCTAAGTTATTTATTATGATTGGCACGGCTGAAGATCATCACAGCAACCCGATGAAAATTGCTTTATCTAAATTTAAGCGTGCAGGTGGCCGTTTTATTTCTATAAACCCCGTGCGTACGGGTTACTCAGCAATTGCTGATGAGTGGATACCGATTAAGCCAGGTACCGATGGCGCCTTGTTTATGGCGCTCATGCATGAGCTCATTCGTAAGGAGAAGTTCGATGCCCCATTTTTGCAGCGCTATAGTAATTCAGGGCAATTGGTTTGCTTGGATACGGGACCAGAAGAAGGCTTATTTTTATATGATCCCGATAGCGAGCAAATTAATCTAGATCTGCCGCACAATAAATATGTGTGGGATGAAAAAACCAATAGTGCTCGTCCTTGCTTTGAGGCTGGCGTATCACCTGCACTTAAAGGTGAATACATCATGGGCCCAGGACCGCATGCAGGTAAAAAAGTAACGCCTGCATTTGAATTGCTGCGTCGTCAAGTTGCTGACACCACGCCAGAGTGGGCAGCATCCATCACCGGTATTTCTGCAGAACGAATTCGGCAACTCGCCAATGAAATGGCGCATGCTGCTTTCGAACAAGCCTTTGAGCTCCCGATTCAATGGACCGATGTCTGGGGAGTTGAGCACGATAAAGTCATTGGTCGACCTGTTGCGTTTCATGCAATGCGCGGTCTTTCAGCCCATTCAAATGGGTTTCAAACTACCCGTGGGTTAGCGGTCTTGATGTCTTTACTAGGTACCATCGATCGCCCTGGTGGCTTTCGTCATAAGGCGCCCTATCCAAGACAGGTGCCCCCCAATGTCAAACCACCCTCTTCTGAGGCTGATATCAAACCCAATACTCCGCTTGGTAAAGCGCCACTTGGTTGGCCCACTCAACCTGAAGACCTCGCGCTGGATAACAATGAGCAACCTCTGCGCATTGATAAGGCCTATTCCTGGGAACACCCTCTAGCGGCGCATGGCTTAATGCACAACGTGATTACCAATGCAGTTAAAGGTGATCCCTACACCATTGATACGCTGATGATTTTCATGGCCAATATGTCATGGAATTCCACCATGAATACCATGCAGGTACGTGAGTTATTAAATTCAAAAAATCCGGATGGTGAATTTAAGATTCCTTTCTTAGTGGTGTGCGATGCTTTCCAATCAGAGATGGTCGATTTTGCCGACTTGGTTTTACCCGATACGACTTACTTAGAACGTCATGACGTGATGAGTATGCTCGATCGCCCCATTTCAGAATTCGAGGGCCCAGTAGATTCCGTCCGCATACCTGTATTACCACCCATGGGTGATTGCAAGCCCTTTCAAGAGGTGCTAGTGGAGTTAGCTTCTCGCTTGAAATTACCAGCGTTTACCACTGCAGATGGGCAACGTAAATTTACTGGCTATACCGATTTCATCACGCGCTTTGAAACCGCGCCCGACTCCGGAATCGGATTTTTAGCAGGCTGGCGCGGCAAAGATGGCGAGAAAAGTTTGCGTGGCGAACCGAATACGAATCAATGGCAACACTACGCCGATAACAATTGTGTTTTCCAGTATCACATGCCTGAAGAACATCATTACATGCGCAATTGGAATCGGAGCTACCTTGATTTTGCTAAGGCGAATGCCATTCGGCAAAAAAATGATCCGATTATGATTGCAGTTTATTCCGATATCTTGCAGAAATTTCGCTTAGCAGCGCAAGGCAAACGACCCGGTCGAATTCCGCCAGAGCACCTCAAAAAACGGATTGAAAAGTATTTTGATCCTTTACCATTTTGGTACCCCCCGCTTGAAGAAGAGGTAACCGATTTAAATACCTTTAATTTGAATGCGATTACCCAACGACCCATGGCGATGTATCACTCTTGGGATTCACAAAATGCTTGGCTCAGGCAAATTCACAGTCATAACTATTTATTTGTAAATACTAAAACGGCGACTGAGCAAGGTATTGCAGATGGGGCTTGGATTTGGATTGAGTCGCAATGGGGCAAAGTGAAATGTATGGCGCGCCATTCGGAAGCCGTTGACCCAGGAACAGTATGGACTTGGAATGCCATCGGCAAAGCAGAATCGGCTTGGAGCTTAGCCGCGAATGCCGACGAATCGAAAAAAGGGTTCCTACTGAACCACTTGATTACAGAGGAATTAGCGCTCGGTGGCTTTACTGTTAGTAATTCTGATCCCATTACCGGTCAAGCAGGCTGGTATGACGTGCGTGTCAAATTAGCCTTAGCTGACGCTAATGAGCCTGCCGAAACTTGGCCCCAAGTGAAGGCCTTTACAGTACCCGGCATGCCTTTGGGTAAGAATGCTAAAAATGCAGGAGAGTTTGAATGAAAACCAATAAACAACTTGCCCTGGTCATCGATTTAAATGTGTGCGTAGGGTGTCATGCTTGCGTCACTTCTTGCAAAGAGTGGAATACCCAAGGATCCGCTGGCCCGTTAACCGATTTGCATGCTTACGGTGAAAATCCTACTGGCACTTTTTTTAATCGCGTACAAACCTATGAAGCGGGTTCATTTCCCAAAATGGAAACCGTTCATTTTCCAAAATCCTGCTTACATTGCGAGGATCCGCCTTGCGTGCCAGTGTGCCCTACTGGGGCTAGCTACAAACGCGCTGAAGACGGTATAGTGCTGGTCGATTACGATAAATGCATTGGCTGCAAATATTGTGCATGGGCCTGCCCTTATGGTGCCCGTGAGTTAGATGAAGAGCGTCAAGTGATGACTAAATGCACTTTATGCGTTGATCGTATTTATAGTGAAACATTACCCGAGAGTGAGCGCAAGCCGGCTTGTGTCTTAGCCTGCCCGACTAGTGCGCGGATATTTGGCGACGTGCATGATCCTTTATCAGAAGCTAGTATCGCCATTAAAGAACGTGGTGGTTATTCGCTGATGCCTGAATGGGAAACCCGACCAGCCAATCAATATTTACCCCGTTCAATCATGGACACCATTCAAGCTGTGATGGATGAAAACTAATGCAACCTAATTTTTCCTTGATATTTTTTACTACCCTGGCCGGCATGGCGCAAGGTTTAATTATTTCCATTGCGCTGCTCAATTTTCGTTCATCTTTGCTACCTGGTGAATTTCTAGCTTGGTTAGCTTTGCCGGTCGCCCTAGCACTTTTGATCATCAGCTTACTCGCCTCCTTTTTTCATTTAGGGCATCCCGAACGCGCTTGGCGAGCCATGCTCATGTGGCGCACCTCTTGGCTTTCCCGAGAAGTGCTAGTTTTGCCGCTCTTTATTGCAATTACAGGTCTTGCTTGGATCTTTGCTCTTAACCAGCAACAGTCAACTTGGTTGTGGTTTGCACTAATTATTTTGGCAATTGCCTTGTGGGTCTGTACCGCACAAATTTATCAATGCATTCGCTTTATTCAAGAGTGGGCAAACCCCCTAACCTTAGTTAATTTTATGGCGCTAGGCCTCACGTCAGGCTGGCTCTTATTTGCTAGCTTAATTGCTATCTGGCCTACGACACTGCCTGCCTTTGAGCCCTCTCTACTTGCTGGCTTTGGTTTTATTTTGCTCTTTATCTGCCTGAATATTAAGTTGTGGATTTGGCGACGCAATCAACGTCTTAAGCCCATCTCGAATTTAAATTCTGCTACCGGAATTAAAAATCCTCAACTTCGCCAAACTTCTATGGGCTTAATGGGCGGCAGCTTTAATACCCGCGAATTTTTTCATCAGCAAAGTAATTTAGTCATTAGTAATTTACGCAAAATTATTTTCTTTAACGCCTACTTTATCCCGATGATTGTCCTAGCTTATGCCATTTCTGCACAAAGCTATGGCTGGATCATTGCCGCTTTTATAATTCACTGCAGCGGTTTAATTGCGGAGCGCTGGATGTTTTTTGCCGAGGCGAATCACCCACAAAATCTATACTATCAACGGGTTTCATAAGCAATAATTCAAATTATCGCAAAAATGAAGTCAAAAAAACCGCCACATAATGGCGGTTTTTTATCAGGAGATTAATTTACTTGCGTTTATTAACTGCATCCTTAAATGCTTTGCCTGCTGAAAATTTAGCGGTCTTTGCTGCAGGAATCTTAATTTCTGCCCCTGTAGCAGGGTTACGACCTAGCCTAGCGGCTCTTTTACCCGATTTAAAAGTACCAAAACCAATCAGCTGTACAACGCCACCTTTGGTAACCGCTTTAATAATATTGTCGATGACTGAACTTAAAACCCGATCAGCAGATGCTTTGGAAAGCTCGGCATCGGCGGCAATTTTTTCGACTAATTCTGCTTTATTCAATTGAAGCTCCTTTATTTAATTTGTGGCGCGCTGAAACAGTAATTATCGTATCACTAGCTAGGGGTTATTAACTCTAGGGGATACCCCTAGGCGGTAACTCCCTAGAAAGCTTAGCTTTTAAGGGCTAAGACGGGTAACGATACCACTAAAATTAAACGTAATCTTGGTATTTTTCCAATAAACGAACCGGTTTTGATAGCGCATCTCGACGGAATGGATCACCCAATTCGCGCGTGCACATAATTTCTAGCACGCAAGTTTTGCCTTCTTTCATTTGCATCTCAAGCGCTTGCTTTAATGCTGGCCCTACTTGATCTAAGCGATCAACCACAATACCTTCGGCACCCATTGATTTAGCGATCCCAGCAAAACTTGGACTATCTAATTCGCCCGCAACAAAACGGCGATTATAGAAATCGACTTGGTTTTTCTTTTCGGCGCCCCACTGACGGTTATGAAAGACAATTGCAGTAACTGGAATGTTATGACGCACGGCAGTTAATATTTCAACCATACTCATCGCCCAGGCGCCATCTCCAGCATAAGCAATTGCGGGGCGGTGAGGAGCGGCGGTTTTGGCGCCCATAATGGTTGGGAGAGCATACCCACAGTTACCAAAACTCATTGGCGCAAAAAAACTACGTGGCTTTTCAAAGCGTAAATAGCTATTGGCCACAGAATTAATATTACCGATATCAGTTGAGACCATGACATCTGCAGGCATTGCTTTCTCTAATTCGCGTAGCACCTCACGTGGATGTAAATATTCTCCACCAGTGGGGGTCTTTTCTTTTTTCTGCTCTTCAATCATGTCAAGACTAAAGGCATCTTTTTCATGGGTCCAAGCGTCTAATTCCTTTTCCCATGCCGCTTTTTCTGAGGCAATTATTTTTGCCCGTTCGGCTTTGTTAGCATCGGAAACTAAGGTTTTCTTTTCTAAACGCTTAGTTAAGGCAATCGCTGCTGCTTTGGCATCACCACAAATACCAACGGAAATTTTCTTCACTAAGCCCAACATCTTATTATCTGCATCGATCTGAATAATCTTGGCATTTTTTGGCCAGTAATCCATGCCATGCTGAGGCAAAGTACCAAAGGGGCCCAAGCGTGAACCTAAAGCCACCACTACATCAGCCTGAGAAATTAATTTCATTGCTGCTTTAGAGCCTTGGTATCCCAAAGGACCACACCATAGCGGATGACTGGCAGGAAAAGAGTCATTGTGTAAATAGCTATTCACGACCGGCGCACCAAGACGCTCAGCCAAGGCTTTGCACTCCTCAACTCCATCAGCCATCACTACGCCACCACCTGAAATAATGACGGGAAACTTTGCATTTGCTAAGAGTTCAGCAGCGGCATCTAAGCTGGCCTCTCCCCCTGGCCCACGATCTAAGCGATTGGGTTGGGGAATCTCGACTTCAATTTCTCCATAAAAATAATCCCGTGGAATATTGAGTTGCGTTGGACCCATTTCCGACATCGCCCGATCAAAGCAGCGGCCGGTAAATTCAGCCATCCGTTTGGGATTATTCACATGGCCCTGATATTTCGTAAATTCTTCAAACATCGGTAATTGATTGGCTTCTTGAAAACCCCCTAAACCCATGCCCATCGTGCCGGTCTCAGGGGTAATAATCACTACTGGGCTATGTGCCCAATAAGCCGCAGCGATTGCCGTGACGCAATTACTAATTCCTGGGCCATTTTGGCCAATAACTACGCCGTGTCTGCCGCTTACGCGCGCATAACCATCTGCCATATGAGCAGCGCCCTGCTCATGGACCACGGGTATTAAACGAATCCCGGCTGGAGCAAAAATATCCATCGCATCCATAAAAGCAGAGCCCATGATGCCAAAAATATCCTTGACATCATTAGCAGCCATCGTCTCGACAAAGGCTTCTGAGGGGGTCATTTTGTGGGGACCATTACTTAAATTCGGGGTAGTTTTAGACATGGGGTCGGTTTCCTATTCGATTAAATGGAACAATTTGTTCTATAATTTTGATAATAATCAAGGATTTTAGCTTAAGTCAAGCTGATAAGCCATTATATGGAATATATTCAGGCAGATATTTGAATCGATTGAATTCCGGCCTTTTGGAGAAAGAAGCATGCCCAGCCCCACTGTATTAGCAGATTTAAGTCAACTGCAACCTGATCGGCAAATAGCCATCAAAGAGGCCTTTCCAGAATGTGCATTTGC
>JBAXGQ010000049.1:0-11691 GCA_037139315.1 Burkholderiaceae bacterium | reverse complement strand
AAGACTTCAGGAGCCGGTGGTGGTTGATATGGATTGCTCAAGTAAAATGAACTCATTTCTCAATTTTTAGCAAACTAATTAGCAAACTACGTATGAAGATCTCAAAAAATACTATCGTCTCGCTGCGTTATAAATTAACCGATGCACAAAACAATGTGATCGAAGAACCTGAAGCCCCGATGGTATACCTGCACGGAGGCTATGATGGCACGTTTCCGAAAATTGAAACAGCTTTAGATGGCCAAGACGTGGGTTATGAAACCACTTTGCAACTTGATCCCGGTGATGCGTTTGGAGAGTATGACCCGGAGTTATTAAAAATAGAGCCTCGCACACGGTTTCCAGATCCCCTTGAAGTAGGGATGCAATTTGAAGGAGTTCCTGACGCCGATGATTTTTCTAATGACGCGGAACAGGTTCGCGATGTGATTGATGATGGCGATGAAGATGATCCTTCGGCGATGATATATACGGTTACCGACGTTGCTGAGAATCAAGTGGTGCTAGATGGTAATCATCCCCTTGCTGGAATGGCCTTACGTTTTTGGCTGCAAGTGGAAGAAGTACGGATAGCAACCGAGGATGAAATTCAAAATCGTCACCCGCAAGGCGCAGAAGGTCTTGGCTTTGGAATTTTAGATGAGGGTGATGAAGAGCTAGATGAAGATTACATTGGTGGTGCACAAAAAAAAGACGGTGCTAATCCGCATACTTTGCACTAAATACGCTTAAGCACCACTTTATTCTTTCAGCCAGCGCTTAATCGCATCAAGCTCGCGCATCGCAGCGCCATCTTCAGGGGCATCTGCAGAATGGGTCGGAATTTCCCCATTGAGTTTTGCCAACGCTTCTTCTAAAGCTTGAATTTTGGTTTCTTGTAAGAGGGTTGCATCAATTAACCCCTTTAATGCAAGTGACATCGGATCATCGGCATTCGGGGTAATGCCATATGCCGAAAAGTTAGCCTTACTTTCGTTAGAGCCAGCATGAGGTAAGTCGGGGTGTAAGGTGCGTGCTGGAACGCCGACCGCGGTTGCCCCCGCAGGAATTTCTTTGAGGACTACCGCATTGGAGCCAATGCGAGCACCATCGCCTACAGTAAAACCTCCCAAGACCTTAGCGCCTGCGCTAACCACGACCCCCTTACCTAAGGTGGGGTGACGCTTAACGCCTTTATAAAGCGAGGTACCGCCTAAGGTAACCCCTTGGTAAATCGTGCAATCATCACCAATGACCGTAGTTTCACCAATGACGATGCCTAAACCATGATCAAGGAATACCCGGCGCCCAATTTTGACCCCAGGGTGAATTTCAATACCAGTAAGCCAACGTGCCAACATCGACCAAATGCGGGCGATTAATTTAAGCTCGACTTGCCAAAAAAAGTGCGCCACGCGATGTAGCCATACCGCATGCAAACCAGGGTAGCAAAGTATTACCTCTAAGCGGTTACGCGCCGCGGGATCGCGGGCAATAATGGAATCGATTTCTTCGAAGAAGGCGTTGGGCATAGTGAGAGTTTAATCGGAAGCGCCTATTTTTTTGTCAGCATCTGTTTGGCAATACCCCTCAGTAAGTCAATTTCCTCTTTATGGAGTTCGGCCCTTGCGAAAAGGGCCTCTAAACGCGGCATCAGTTTTTTGGGTCTATCAGGGTCAAGGTAGCCGATGGATTCGAGTCCTTGGCGCCAGTGCTCGGCCATGGCAGCAACCGCAATCGGGTCGGCTAGTTCACTATTGGGCGCTTTGGGTCTTGCATTTGTTTGTTGAAGGGCTATCTCGGCCTGTAATGACTGGCGCAGTGTGTAAGCGCAGACCATGACTGCTTGTGCTAAGTTGAGCGATGGGTAAGCTGGGTTGGCATCCAAATAGACCCGATGCGAGCATAGTTTGAGGGCTTCGTTATCTAAGCCAGTTCTTTCTGGGCCAAAAACCACGGCTACTTGCTCTTCATTCATGAGTAATTGGGTTGCTCGCTGACAAGCTTCCTGCCAAGATAGCTCTGGGGGCCCAAATTGCCGCTCACGGCTAGTTAAACCCAAGACCAGGGAGCAATTACTGAGGGCTGGACCGAGAGTGGGCATTTCAAGCGCTTGTTCTAAGACGTCTTGAGCGCCGCTGGCAAGGGCAATTGCCTCAGGATTCTGGAATGGCTTATCTTGGCGGGGTGCGATCAGCGTAAGACGCTTAAAACCCATGGTTTTTATCGCCCGCGCACTAGAGCCGATATTACGGGGATGACTGGTGTGAACCAAGACCCAATTCAGCGCATTGAAGGCGGGATGTTCAAGTGGTGGGCTCATGGCATGAATCGGGTCAGTCGGCTGATTAAGGGATGGCTCGGGCGTGATTTGGGGCATCTTCAGGTTCATTCTGCAGGGGTATTGCGCCTGATCGTTTAATATGAGCGCTTCGCCTATGATTGTCCTGCATTTTGAGGACGCTTACTGGCTTGTTCTTATTTAATTTGCTCACAATAATCTTATGCATCCAATGTTGAATGTGGCCATTAAGGCTGCCCGCCGTGCTGGGACCATTATTAATCGTGCTTCGCTGAACCTAGAGCGTTTGCAAGTTGACCGCAAACAACATAATGATTTTGTGACCGAAGTAGACCAACAAGCTGAAGCGGCCATTATTGAAACGCTGAGTGAAGCTTACCCAGACCATGGTTTTTTAGCAGAAGAAACCGGTAGCCATAATCCAGAAGCGGAATCGATTTGGATCATTGATCCCCTTGATGGCACTACCAATTTTATTCACGGCTTTCCACAATATGCGGTTTCTATTGCGCTCGCAGTTGCAGGCGTGACCCAGCAAGCGGTGGTGTATGACCCTTCCCGTGATGAATTATTTACCGCTACGCGCGGCAGTGGGGCGTATTTAGATCGACGGCGTTTACGGGTAGCCGCCGAAACTCGTTTAACCAATGCTTTGTTAGGCACGGGATTCCCTTATCGGGAGGACCAAGACCTTGAAACCTACTTACGCATTTTTGCTGAGATGTCACGACAATGTGCTGGCTTACGTCGCCCTGGCGCCGCTTCTTTAGATTTGGTTTATGTTGCTGCCGGTCGCTACGATGGATTTTTTGAAAGTGACTTAAAGCCATGGGATATGGCTGCGGGCGCTTTAATTGTGGCTGAAGCTGGCGGCCTAGTAGGGACATACTCAGGCGAAGAAGGTTTCTTGCAAAGTGGCGAGGTAATGGCTGCTAACCCCCGCTTATTTGCGCAAATGGCCCAAATTTTGCGACCCTACGCTAAAGTGTCAGAAAGCAATAGCGGATTAAAACGGAGTTAGTTTTTTACGCCTTGACTAAGTCAAGATAGCGCACCCCATTTGCATCAATGCGTAGTGCGCTAGCTTTAGGCAAAACACTCTCGGGATGGTCTAAATCCCAATCTGACAAGACCCAACGTTGCCATTCCACTGCATTCAAGTTTTCATGGTGTCGGGTTGGTAAATGGGTATGTCCATGAATCAGTTGATCGGTTTTAAATTGATCGACTAGGTTTGCACAGGCGTTGAGGGTGACGTCAACTTTCATTTGAATTGCTTCGGGCTCATAGCGAGCAGCCCGCTGATACTGTGCGGTGCTATTACTGCGCAGTTGTTGAGCAATATTGCGCCGCCAATTGAGGGGCATTTTTAAAAAAAGCTGTTGCAACCAGGGTTTACGAACCCACTTACGAAAAAGTTGATATGCGCTATCAGCAGTACATAAAATATCACCATGACTTAAGAGATAGTCAGAGCCCGCCAAGGTCACTTTAGTGGGGTCGGGCAAGAGGGTCATGCCCGTTTTCTTTAAAAAATCGGCACCGATTAAAAAATCACGATTACCATGAAGATAGTAAATTTTCACGTTGAGCGCTAAATTAGCCAAGGCATTTTTGATTTCTAAATGAAAAGGTGAACGTAAGCTGGCATCATCACCAACCCAATATTCAAAGAGATCACCTAAGATAAAAACTGCCTCAACCGAGCGCGCCTCTTTTTCACAAAAATCAATCAACCGTTGCGCCGTGATCGGCATTGACGGCGTGAGATGGATATCGGAAATGAAGAGGGCGCTAGAGTAGGCTGGAATCATATTGAAATCGATTGACGAGATTGCTGGGCGCTTATTTAGGCCTCCAGAACTGTCGCTTTCTCAATTGTCACATCTTCGGTGGGCACATCTTGATGAAAACCAGCATTACCGGTTTTTACTTTACGAATGACATCAACTACATCCATGCCATCACAAACCTCACCAAAGACCGCATAACCCCAGCCTTGCGCGTTGGGCGCGGTATGATTTAAAAAATCATTGTCATTTAAATTAATAAAAAATTGCGATGAAGCCGAGTGAGGCTCGTTGGTGCGGGCCATTGCCACGGTACCGCGCAGATTTTTTAAGCCATTGTTTGCCTCGTTTTCAATTTCAGCCAAAGTTGATTTTTGTTTTAGGCCAGTGGTCATGCCACCACCTTGAATCATAAAATTATCGATAACGCGGTGAAAAATTGTGCCATCGTAATGGCCGCTTTTTACATATTGTAAAAAATTCGCCACAGTTTTTGGCGCTTTAGCAGCATCAAGAGATAAGGTGATATCGCCTTTATTTGTTTTGAGAAGAACTTTGGCCATTGCTTGGTGTACTTTCTAGGAGTTTAGGGGTTGAAGTGGTAGGTACTGCAGTAATTGCTGGGGCGGAAGTCGGCTTTGCAGTTGCCGTGGGTGGCGGCACTTTGACGATGGGTGGCTTCAGAATTTCTTGCAACGCTTTATTGCGACGCGCATTCTCACGAATATTGGGTTGCAACTTCGCAGCTGCTTCATAGTTTTTAGCGGCTAAACGAATATAAATATCACCGGAATTCGATAGGGCGGTAACGTAATCAGGGCGCAGCTTAAGGGCTAACTCCAGATAATCACGCGCATCAATCCATTGATCTTGGCTGGCCCCAATAGCCGCTAGATTATTGTAGGGCTCTGGTAACTCTGGAAATTGTTGGGTAATTTCAATAAAGGTTTTTTTAGCTGCAGGAATATTATGTAATTCAATTTGTAAGCGCGCCTTCAAAAAACGCAATTGCACATTACGTGGATTTTTGATCAAGGTTAAATCGATTTGATCGACTGCTTCCTTAAATTGTTTTGCTCTAACCAGTTTTTCAATGGGGGGCGGAATGCCATCTTTTGCCAGGGCATCGGGCTCAATAATTAAAAACGACAGATAAGGTACGGCAATTGAATTAGCGATAGGAGCAGCCAAGGGATCAAAGCCAGCGGCAGGGTTATAAGAGGAGATGACGGGTGCTGACGGGGGAGTGGAACATGCGCCTAGGAAAATCAACCCAGTTACTAGTACGGCAGATAAAAACCGTTGGCTTGGAAAAAAAAGAGCCATGCCTGCCAACCTATTGATAAGGTACGGCAACAGAATCAGCCATTGAGGGTGGCCCCTCGTTAAAAGTAGCCTGAGGAATTGCATAAGTTACGTTTGGATCGCCATTAATGCTGGCGCAACCCCCGAAATTGAAAAGCAAGGTACCGCCGACCAGCAAAAGGAAATTGCGGCACCTAGAAAAGGGGGTTTGAGGAAGGGGGGGGAGGTATGGGCTCATTCGATATACTCAGCAGTCTAACAAATTAGCAGAACTGATAACCTTCGCTGCCCTTATGCTGCAAATCTATAACACCCTGAGCCGCTCGAAAGAGGTCTTTAAGCCGATAACCCCCAATTATGTCAGCATCTATGTTTGCGGGATGACGGTTTACGATTATTGCCATCTTGGGCATGCTCGCGTAATGATTGTTTTTGACATGGTGGTGCGGTGGTTAACGATCTTGGGTTACGAAGTAAATTATGTGCGGAATATCACTGATATTGATGACAAAATTATTCAACGTGCGCTAGAGAATAAAGAATCTATTTTAGCCTTAACTAATCGTTTTATTACTGCGATGCATGAGGACTCTGACCACTTGGGTTTATTGCGGCCTAACCATGAGCCAAGAGCAACCGATTTTATCGCGCAAATGCAGGGCATGATTACTAGCTTAATTGATCAACAATTGGCTTATCAAGGTGATGATGGCGATATTAATTTTTCGGTCCGTTCATTTCCTAACTATGGTCAACTCTCGGGTAAATCCATTGATGACTTAAATGCAGGTGAACGCGTGGCGATTGGGGGTGGGAAGCGTGATCCACTTGATTTTGTTTTGTGGAAAAGTGCTAAACCCGAAGAGCCCAGTGATTCTCGCTGGAAATCCCCTTGGGGAGAGGGACGCCCGGGCTGGCATATTGAATGTTCGGCAATGTCTTGCGATCTTCTAGGAAAGCATTTTGATATTCATGGGGGTGGTGCCGATTTGCAGTTCCCGCACCATGAAAATGAAATTGCCCAAAGTGAAGGGGCCATCTACGGTCAAAACCGTGAGCCGCTTGACCCCCCCTTTGTAAATTATTGGATGCATAACGGCCACATTCGCATTAACAAAGAAAAAATGTCTAAATCGCTAGGCAATTTTTTTCTGATTCGCGATGTACTCGCGCAATTCGATCCAGAGGTGATCCGTTTTTTTATGCTCAAGGCGCATTACCGTAGTCCAATTAATTTCAGCGATTCTCTACTGGAAGAGGCGCGGGCTGGCTTAAGCCGTTTATATACTGCGCTGGCCCAAACGCCTGGCTTTGTGGCTAAACAAATGAGTGGGCTTGGTGACCCAGCTAATGCCTGGCTCACCCGATTTACCGCTGCCATGAACGATGACTTTAATACTCCAGAAGCTATAGCTGTTTTGTTTGATTTAGCAAGTGAGATTAATCGTGCAAAAGGCGATGAGCGTTTAGTGTTGGCCCAACTTTTATATCATTTAGCGAGTGTTCTCGATTTTTTACAACGCGATCCAACCGTATTTTTACAAAGTACAACCTTGTCTCAGCAAAGTACCGATTCCGTTGGACTGAGTGCTGAATTAATTGAGGCGCAAATTGCCGCAAGAATCGCCGCCAAAGCAGCGCGTGACTTTACTCAAGCCGATACAATTCGACAGCGCCTTTTAGAGCAGGGCATTGTTTTGGAAGATCAGCCCGGAGGCGTAACTATATGGCGCCGCGCGTAATTCAAGCTAGCGCTGCTAAAGCAGCCCCAGCTAAGGCGGTAATTAAAAAAAATCTTGCTAAATTACCAGCTGGAAAAAAAGTTGCAGATATTACTGCGCCAGACTATTGGGAGCAAGCTTGTAGCGAATTAATGAAACAGGATCGTATTTTGCGTAAACTCATTCCGCGCTATGGCACCGGTTTTTTAGTCACTCGAGGTGATGCCTTTAATACCCTTGCACGAGCAATCGTGGGTCAGCAAATTTCCGTAGCAGCTGCACAAGCAGTTTGGAATAGGCTGGTAATCAATTTAGAGAAAAAAGTGAACCCCGCGCAAGTTTTGGCGGTATCAAGCGAACATTTGCGCAGCGCCGGATTATCCGGTCGAAAAGTGGAGTACATCCGTGATTTAGCCAGTCATTTTCACGAAGGGCGTTTACATGCGAAGCAATGGCAAACAATGGATGATGAAAGTGTGATTCGGGAGTTAACCGATATTCGTGGCATTGGGCGGTGGACTGCAGAAATGTTTTTGATGTTTAACCTCATTCGGCCCAATGTTTTGCCCTTAGATGATATTGGCTTAATTCGGGCCATTTCCTTGAATTATTTCAGTGGCGAGCCCGTTAGTCGCCATGAAATGCGTGAGGTAGGCGAAAATTGGGCGCCATGGCGTACAGTAGCAACTTGGTATATGTGGCGCAGTATCGACCCAATTCCGGTGGAATATTAGAATTCTGAGATGAAAACGATTTTTTTAGACTTTGAGCAATCGATTGGCGAGTTAGAAGCCAAAATCGAAGAATTGCGTTTTGTACAAGATGAGTCGGCAGTAGATATTTCAGCTGAAATTAAAACCCTGACTGAAAAAAGCCAGCAACTCACTAAAGATATTTATGCGAATTTAAGCCCCTGGCAAGTTTCCCAAGTGGCTCGGCATCCACAAAGACCTTACACCTTAGACTATATCAACGCCTTATTTACCGATTTTCGGGAATTGCATGGCGACCGCACCTTTGCAGACGACCAATCGATTATCGGTGGACTAGGACGTTTTAATGACACTGCTTGCCTGATTATTGGTCACCAAAAAGGCCGCGATACAAAAGAGCGGGCTTTACGTAACTTTGGGATGAGTAAGCCCGAAGGGTATCGCAAAGCCATGCGCTTAATGCGCTTGGCAGAAAAATTTAAGTTGCCTGTTTTTACTTTCGTGGATACGCCAGGTGCCTTTCCGGGCATTGATGCTGAAGAGCATAACCAATCGGAAGCGATTGGCAGAAATTTATATACCCAAGCTGAGCTAACGGTGCCGATCATTTCAACCATTATTGGTGAGGGTGGTTCTGGTGGGGCCTTAGCGATTGCAATGGGGGATGTAGTGTTGATGTTGCAATACTCTACTTATTCAGTTATTTCGCCAGAAGGATGTGCCTCTATTTTGTGGAAAACAGCCGAAAAGGCGCCGGAAGCTGCTGAGCAATTAGCCCTTACAGCGCAGCGTCTGAAGACTTTAGGCTTAATTGATCGCATTGTGAATGAGCCTGTAGGCGGCGCTCACCGTGATTATGAAAATATGATGATGGCCATGCGTAAGGCTTTAAGTGAATCTTTAAAGATTTTTGAATCAATGGGTAAAAAAGAACTTCTCGAGCGTCGGCATGAGCGTTTAATGAGCTATGGCAAATTCAAGGAAGCTGAACTCAAAGCTACCTAGCCGTAGCAGTAGTCGGCTTATCAAGCCTCAGCTACCAAACGGCAAAGATACAGCGATTGGTATTGCTTTGAGCGGCGGGCTCGATTCGATGGTGCTTTTTGACGCAGTGATGCGCAATCTTTCTGCCCCGAAAGCCAACTCGAAGACTCAAAAAAAACCGATTTGGGTTTTTCATATTCATCATGGCTTACAAAAATCAGCGGATGCTTGGCTTGATTTTTGCGCCCTAGCTGCGAAGCGTAAAAAAGTTCATTTCGATTTTCGTTTATTGCAATTGCCAGCAAACACCAATGAGGCCGAAGCTCGTCTAGCTCGTTACGAGGCCCTAGCTGATTTATGTGAAGTTCATGGTGTTAGTGATTTATTGCTCGCTCATCATCAAAACGATCAAGCTGAAACTGTGCTCTTGCAATTGCTTCGTGGCGCAGGTGTACGTGGGTTAGCAGGTATGCCAATGACGCGGACCATGGTGCAAGCAGAGACAAAACCCGTTACCTTATGGCGACCTTTGCTCGATTTATCCCGCGCAGAGTTAGAGGCTTATGCCCATCAATATAGGCTCAAGTGGGTGGAAGATCCCTCGAATCGTAGTTTCATTTATCGCCGCAATGCGGTACGCCATTCACTGCTGCCAAAGCTAGAGCTAATTCAGCCAGGCGCAATTGCAAACTTAGCCCGAAGCGCAAAATTATTGAGTGAGTCGAATCATTTACTAGAGCGTTTAGCGCAACGAGACGGCGCTGAAATTTTGCTAACCTCAAAAACTGTCCCACTGAAAATAATCTTAAAAGTAAAACCCTTATTGGCTTTATATCTAAAGGATTCCGCAGCAGCGAATAATGTCGTGCGTTATTGGTTGGATCAACTGGGTTTAGCAATGCCATCAGTAGAGCGTTTGCAGTCGTGGTGGTTAGACTTGCAACGGGTGCGTAGTGATGCTCGCTTGGAGTTTATGCATGATGGTGGGGTAATTCGTCTATGGCGCGGGCAATTAACTTATGAAGCGTTATCAAATCAACAGAATGTTCTCAAAGCTTCAGCAGGGAAGTGGGTTTTTTTACCTTTGCCTTTGCGAAGTAAGCGTTTAGGCCTGCCAGCAGAATGGGTGGAACAAGCGCAGCTGGGTGGCGTGATTGAATATCGCTTGCGCAAAGGTGGGGAACGTTTTCAAAAAACGGCCCGTAGCGCGACTAAAACGCTCAAAAATTTATTTCAAGAGCAGGCGATTCCGCCATGGCAACGCCAGGCTCCTTTGCTCTATATTGATAATGAACTCGTGGCAGTTGCCGGTATTGGAGTGAGTCATTCGCATTTGGTTGCCACAGGTAAACGGGTTTGGCCTGAGTGGCAAGCTTGAATACTTTGGCTTGAGCGCCTCAAACCTTGTAAAATAAAGCTTTTAAGCAAGCTTTCTATCTTCTTTATGGCAATTATTGTTCACAAGTACGGTGGCACATCGATGGGCTCGGTTGAGCGCATTCAGAATGTAGCTAAGCGCGTCGCTAAATGGATGCGAGCCGGCCACCAAGTGGTGGTAGTGCCATCGGCTATGTCGGGTGAAACCAATCGCTTATTGGGTTTAGCTAAAGATATTCACCCTAATCCTAATCCGCGTGAATTAGATCAAATTGCCTCGACCGGAGAGCAGGTTAGTTCGGGTTTATTAGCCCTGGCTTTGCATCGCGAGGGTATCGATGCAGTTAGTTATGCGGGATGGCAAGTAACGATTCATACTGATTCTGCTTTTACAAAAGCCCGCATTATGGGTATTGAAGATGAAAAAATTCGCGCCGATTTAAATTTAGGTAAAGCAGTTGTGATAACGGGTTTTCAAGGCGTCGATCCGCATGGCAACATCACTACTTTAGGTCGTGGTGGTTCTGATACATCGGCGGTGGCAGTAGCTGCGGCACTGAAGGCAGAAGAATGTTTAATTTATACGGATGTTGATGGTGTCTATACCACCGACCCCCGAGTTTGCGAAGATGCACGCAGACTCGATAAAATTACCTTTGAAGAAATGCTGGAAATGGCAAGCTTAGGTTCAAAGGTGTTGCAAATTCGTTCAGTTGAATTTGCTGGCAAGTACCAAGTTAAAACTCGGGTACTGTCTTCGTTGACAGATCCCTTAATTGCGCTTGAACAAGAAATGAAGTCGGGCACATTAATTACATTTGAAGAGGACAGCACCATGGAAGCCGCCGTTATTTCGGGTATTGCATTTGCACGCGATGAAGCCAAAATTACTGTCTTAAGTGTGCCTGACCGCCCGGGTATTGCGTATCAAATTTTAGGCCCCATTGCTGATGCGAATATTGACGTTGACATGATTATTCAAAATCAATCGGTTGACGGTAAGACCGACTTTACCTTTACCGTGCCAAGGGCTGAATATCAAAAAGCCATTGATTTATTGAAAAACTCAGTACAAGCGCATATTGGTGCCAAAGAAATTACTGGCGATCCTAAGGTTTCCAAGGTTTCAGTAGTTGGCGTTGGTATGCGTTCGCATGTGGGTGTTGCCAGCAAAATGTTCCGCACGCTCTCGGAAGAGGGTATTAATATCCTGATGATTTCTACTAGTGAAATTAAAATTTCCGTAGTGGTCGATGAAAAATACATGGAATTAGCTGTACGGGCTTTGCACAAATCATTTGAGTTAGATCAGGCTTAGTTTTACCTTGCTTAAGCAGCCTTGGAAGGGGCTGTGAGGCCATATTTGGCCGTTTTACCAACACTCCGTTAAACTAGCGGCTGTTGTAATTATTGTGACTGAATACGGAGACGTGGCCGAGCTGGTCGAAGGCACTCCCCTGCTAAGGGAGCATCGGGGCTAAAACTCTGATCGGAGGTTCGAATCCTCTCGTCTCCGCCAA
>JBAXGQ010000048.1:0-11853 GCA_037139315.1 Burkholderiaceae bacterium | reverse complement strand
GGTGGGCTGTACAAATCTAGTAAAAACATGCGCAGAAACCAGACTGCAATACCAATCACAATACATAGCAAGGTGGTAAAGGTAACCGCCGACCAGCCAATTTCTTCGGCGCGATCTTGGCGATTTGCCCCAATCGATTGTGAGACGAGTGTCATCGTGGCAATGGAGAGTGAGAGCGGAACCATGTAAATAACGGTACCAAGATTAGCCACAATTTGATGGCCTGCTAAAGCAGTGACGCCAAACCGAGCAATAAATAAAGACATAAACGTAAAAGAAGTCACCTCAATGAGATAGCTAAAACCAATGGGTGCGCCTAATTTTAAGATCACCCAAATGCGCTGTAGATTAGGCCGGCTAAATTGTTTAAAGATCTCAAAAGATTGATAAAACCGACCATTCCAAACAATGATTAAGGTGACCAATAGCCATAACCAAGTAACAATAACAGTGGCAACTGCGCAGCCTGGCCCACCCATCGCCTCGATACCAAAGCCACCATATATAAATAAGGCATTTAAAGGCAGCTTTAAGGCTAACCCAGCAAGTTGTACCGCAGTAATAACTGCCGGTCGTGAGACAGCGTTATGTAGCCCCATTAAAACCCGCATGCCTAAACTTGCTGGCAGGCCAATAGCCAAGATCGATAAATACAAATTTGCTTTAGCATGAATTTCTGCGCTAGCATGGGCAAGGTCTAAGAGGTGATCGGCGTTCAGTAAAACCAGACAGCCCAATATGGATAGAGCAATAGCCAGCCAGGTGGCTTGTCTTACTTCTTCGCCAATTTCATTGAGTCTTTTGGCGCCAAAAAGTTGGCCCGCAATTGGCGCCAAGGCAGAAACAATGCCGGTTAAGCCGACGTAAATACTAATGAAGATGGCTGAGGCCATCGCTAGGGCTGCTAAATCTTCAGCCGAATAGCGAGCAGTCATGGCAGTATCGAGCACTCCAAAAGCGATGACAGCAAGCTGACCAACTAAGATAGGCGTGGCCAACTTTAAAATAGCAGGGACATCTTCGCGTAAACGCGCTAATTTAAAATGCATCATCTGCAGTGTCCGCGCGCTCTACTGCAATTGTTCTTGATAGAGTCGCAACCGTTCATCGCGGTCAGCCGCGCGCCGGTCTTCCCAAAGTAAAGTTAACTTTTCTCGATTTAAGTGGCCCAAACCTTGAACTTCATTAGGGTTGTGGGTAAGTAGCCAAGGGCAATTGAGGTCATCGCGCAAGGGTAGGCGAGTGAAATAATCAAACGAAGCTAATTGTGAGTAGCCCAAATGCGTGGTGTCGATGCAATAGGCCTCTTTGGGAACAGCTTGAGTTAATCGTTTGGCAACGTATTGATAGGTCTTAGCGTAGTTAATGGTGGGCAACCAGAGGGTCATTAATAAAACCCACATGAGGGTAGTACCTGAAGCAGAAATAATTAAACAACGCCAAATGACTTTGGGCGCGCGCGAGGTGCGCCAGCGAATAACTAAAGCCCATAGCGAAGTGATGATGATGGCAGCAATAAACGTCGTTAAATTAAATTCCGCTTGAAAACCAGGAATGTAGCGCCCAACATTACTTGCCGTGCTTGCAGGAAAGCCAGTAATTTTGGCAAACCAAATGAGCCAAATCATGAAGCCAATCACAGTAAAGCTGAGCATGGCAAACCAATCGATAAAGCTTATGAGGTTACGTTTCAGAATGGGTAAGCTAAAAACGGCTAATACGGATAGCGGTGGAATCAAAATAATTAAATCATGATCATTTGCTTCGGTGCGAAATAAGTTGTACAGCAGCCCGCCCAGTGCAATCCCTAAGGGAATACAGATATGGGGTGCGCGCCATGACCCAGCTTTTTTCTGCCGCACCCAGTGCACTAATGCAATGAGTGCTAAAGGCCAAACTGGCCATGCATAGAGCCAAAAATTAATACTTAAAAAACTGAGGGATTTATATGAGGGATAAGCTTGCATGAGCGGCCAATTGAGCCAACCTTCGAGTGCATTGGCTTGTTGCGCAGCACTGAGATCAAAATAGAGCCAGAGCAAAGGCCAGAATATGAGCCCAATAAATCCTAAGGCAATCGATGTAATCGACCAACGAAAGCGGAGACGAGCATTACTAGCGGCAACTGCGCTAGCGGTGCCAATGGCCAATAAAGCCGCCATGATTAAATTGCCTGAGAGAATCACAACTGCAAGCCCAAGGCCTGTCCAGAGACCCCCTTGCCATGGTTTGTCTAAGCCACGAATGGTGCCGTAGAGAATGAGACTAACACCCATGAGTTGCGCCATCATTGGCGTAGTTTCATGGGCTTGCTGGGCAATACCGACACAGGCTAAAAAAATGAGGAGCGCACCATCAGCTAAGGTCATGCCATATTCTTTGGGATTTGGTTGACCGCCGAGCGCAAAACTCATTGGCTGCACTTCGGGGCGTCGACCAAGCAAATAGCTGGCATACCAAATTGCTAAAGCAGCTGCAAAAAAACATAGCGCCGAATAAATGCGAGTTGCATTGGCCAAACCCACTAATGGTCCAATCCAATCCATTAGCAGGGCACCAAACCAGTAGGGTAGAGGCGCGCCCATCGAGGCATCACGTCCAGCCAAATGGGGAACCAACCAATCTTGCAGGCCACCGTGATGTAAAGTCCACATCACGCCAAAACCAATAGCGTCTTCGTTCTTCCAGGGGTCGCGCTCAAAAAGACCGGCTAAGCCATACACTAAAGTCAGAGAAAAAATAATGACTCGTGGAATCGAAGCGGTAGCAGCGGCAGTAAGTTTGACCATCAGTTACGCAATTTTAAAAATTTCAAGTTTTCAGTTTCAATAGCGAGTACTTTTATTGCAACTACTCTATGTGTACCAATAAAAAAGGCAGCACAGGCTGCCTTTTTTCTACCGCGGGGGATGTGCTGCTTACCCCCAGCAAAATTAAGCGGGTTTTTTAGCAGCAGCTTTTTTAGCTACTGGTTTTTCAGTTGCTTTTGCTTCTTTAGCGGCAGCTTTCTTTTCAGCGGTTTTGGCAGCGCCGTCACCGGTGGCTTTAGCTACTGCTTTGCTACCAAATTTCTGGCGGAATTTCTCAACTCGTCCAGCCGTATCCATAATTTTTTGGGTACCAGTGTAGAAGGGGTGAGATTCAGATGAGGTTTCAACTTTAGCTAAGGGGTACTCTTGGCCGTCTTCCCATTTAATCTTTTCTTTGGTCACAATGGTAGAGCGGGTTTTAAAGCTAAAGTTATTCGAGACGTCGACAAAGACGACTTCGCGGTAATCGGGGTGAATGCCAGGTTTCATATCAAGTCCTTTAGCGGGTAGCCGTTTCAGCCCTTAATTTCAGCCTAAAAAGGCGGAAGAGGGGGAAATACTTGTCCAGGTTTTATTGGGAAAGCGAAATTATGCCATGAAATCAATGGGAAAGGCGAACTTTAGCCTTTTCCAGGATAGGGCGCTTAGCCGCCGCGCCGCATTAAATCAAAGAATTCAGCGTTATTTTTAGTCGATTTAAGCTTATCGACGATAAAGTTCATGGCTTCAATATCGTCCATATCGGCCAATAATTTGCGTAAAACCCAGATTTTTTGCAGGTTTTCAGCCTTAACCAGCAGCTCTTCACGGCGGGTGCCGGATTTATTGAGATTAATGGCAGGATAGACGCGGCGTTCAGCTAAGCGACGCTCAAGGTGGACTTCCATATTGCCCGTGCCTTTAAATTCCTCATAAATCAGGTCATCCATACGGCTGCCTGTTTCAATTAGGGCAGTAGCAATAATCGTCAGCGAACCCCCTTCTTCAATATTTCTGGCGGCACCGAAAAAGCGTTTGGGGCGCTGCAAGGCATTCGCATCAACACCACCGGAGAGCACCTTGCCAGAGGAAGGAACCACGGTGTTATAGGCGCGCGCTAAACGGGTAATCGAATCCAGCAAGATGATGACATCTTTGCCCATCTCGACTAAACGCTTGGCTTTTTCAATCACCATTTCAGCAACTTGTACATGTCGTACAGCAGGTTCGTCAAAGGTAGAGGCGACCACTTCACCTCGGACAGAGCGCTGCATTTCGGTAACCTCTTCGGGGCGCTCATCCACCAGCAGCACAATTAAAATAGCATCCGGAAAATTGGTTGAAATAGCATGGGCAATATGTTGCATCATCACGGTCTTACCAGACTTCGGTGACGATACGATGAGGCCACGTTGACCAAAGCCAATCGGCGAAATCATATCGATAATGCGCCCGGTTAAATTTTCTTCTGCCTTAATATCGCGCTCTAAATGAATGGTGCGATTTGGGTGTAAGGGAGTTAAGTTTTCAAACATGATGCGGTTTTTAAGCGCCTCTGGGGGAAGACCGTTAATTTTGTCGACCTTCACTAAAGCAAAGTAGCGTTCCCCATCTTTTGGCGTGCGTACTTCACCTTCGATGCCATCACCGGTATGGAGGTTAAAGCGACGAATTTGCGCCGGTGAAATATAAATATCATCTGGCGAAGCCATGTATGACGATTCGGGTGAGCGCAAGAAACCAAAGCCATCAGGCAACACTTCAAGCACGCCATCACCAAAAACAGATTCACCTGTTTTAGCGCGTTTTTTAAGAATTGCAAACATCAACTCTTGTTTGCGCATCCGCTGGGTATTTTCAATTTCAAGGCTAGCTGCCATTTCAAGCAGAGCGGAAACGTGGAGGACTTTAAGTTCAGTAAGTTGCATAGATTTTTGGTGGGTAAATCAGAGTAATTAAGTGGAAATCAGGAAAACGAGATTTAGGGAGGGGGGAGAGCTTAAAAAGAAACTATGGGGGGAGGGATGAGCTGCAGGGGTGGCCGTATTGAATAACAGCGCTATTGAGAATGAATACTACACTAAAAAAGGCAAATAACCGGAAAAATAGAATTTCATTAGCTCGGCCCTGATTGGATCAATGGGTGAGCTAATGAAAGCGCAGA
This sequence comes from Burkholderiaceae bacterium, assembly GCA_037139315.1. Lineage (GTDB taxonomy): Bacteria > Pseudomonadota > Gammaproteobacteria > Burkholderiales > Burkholderiaceae > Polynucleobacter. The sequence continues at coordinate 6,900 of JBAXGQ010000048.1, read as the reverse complement.
CTTTAAATATGACTATCGATAAACGCGGTCATTTGCGATTTTGCCAGCGCCCCGACCTTTTGGGCAGCAACAGCCCCGTTTTTAAAGAGAATCAGGGTGGGAATGCCACGAATATTAAATTGAGCTGGAACCCCTTGATTTTCATCAACATTCATCTTGGCAATTTGCAATTTATCGCCATATTCCTGGGAAAGTTCTTCTAAAATGGGGCCAATCATTTTGCAAGGCCCGCACCATTCTGCCCAAAAATCAAGCAGTACAGGTTTATCCGATTTCAGCACATCTTGTTCGAAAGATGCATCACTCACATGTTTAATGCCGGCACTCATGAAAATTCCCTCAATAGATAGGTGGTTAGCGTTACAGCGCTTATATTAGCATTTAATGAACCAACCCTTTCCCCACTTAGCAATGCCCGGAGTTGACAAGGCTACGGGCATTTATGCATGGCAAGTGCCACCCAATGGCACTGCTTTAGAGACCTTGGCAAAAGGGATTTGGCAGTGCGCGGTGCAAACGGGTCAACGACCTTTAGTTGTATTAAGTACGGCTGGGCCAGTAATGGGTTTACGAGCGGCACTTGAGCAGTATCGACCGAGCGATTTAAGTACGCATGCGCATCCTGAAATTGCATTTTTACCCCAGGTCATGAGTACCAGTGATTGGTTAGAGATCGCTCCCAACATTTGGTCTTTACCACCAGCGCAAAATACGTTGAAGCGTTGGTTGGCAGTGTATGCCACCCTCAAGAAACACCCGCAATTACAAGCTTGGTTTACCGTTGATAGTGAAGCCGGTACTTGGGGTTTAGCACAAGCCATTATTGAGGCTTGCGATACCTTATCGGCAGCTGCTTTGCCCGAGTTACAAAAAGCGCTTGATTTATCAACGCAAAATTCCGCTACTTGGTTAGCAACCTTAGAGCCTATTTTAGAAAAAGCCTTGGCTGCAGCATACCCAGTCTTAGCGCGGCAAGTGGTTGATAAAGAAGCGCAGGTACTACTCAATTTTTGGCGTTATTTAAGTGGCGTAGGTGATCCGATATTTCGGCGGCATTTTGCCATGGCAGCGCACTTACAAGCAGCAAAAGAATTGAGAAGCGCAGGGCAGGTGGCCTGTGCACGGCCCTTGCTTTGGGTGCAAACCGCTGATGCTAAACCCATTGAACAAGATATGGTGCAAACGTTTTTGGATAATTATGCGCAGCATGCTGTAGTTGTACAAATTGAGATGGCTTGGCAAGCTGTAGCCTTGTGGCCTGAAGCACTTACTTCGATTCCCTTAGATCAGTTTGCGCAAGACCATGAAACCCAAATCGCCGACCAAATTGCGCTCAATTTAGCGCATGCGCCCATGAAAAATTGGCGTTTAATATCTGCACGCAGTTTTGAAGAACTAGCCTGGACTGCAGCCCGCAGCATTGAAGAGCAAGTGAGGGCTGGCAAAACCAAGATCGCTTTGGTCGCCCAAGATCGTTTAGCTGCGCGTCGTGCGCGGGCTTTATTGGCGCGCCTTGGTCCCGCGCTCAATATTCTCGATGAAACGGGCTGGAAATTATCAACTACCCGTGCCGCTGCGGCTTTAAATAGTTGGTTGGTTTTATTACGAGCACCCGAGCAAGGTCCAAGCGCATTAGATCTATTAGAGTTTTTAAAAAATCCATTTTTAAATTTACCGCATTGCTTGGAACAAGCTCCTGAGATTTGTGCGGGCTTAGTAGCCGAGCTAGAAGACCTCTTCATTGCACGACAAGCACAAGCGGGGTGGGAAACATTTTATTTGGCAATTGAAGGGGTATCGCCATATGCGTCGGCAACGGGGCCAAATCCCCTCCTATTGCAATTGGTGCAATGTATTCGTGGACGTTTAAATGCATGGCAGAAATTAAAGTTGACGTGTGCAACCGCTTATGAAACCCTGAATGCCGATTTAGAAATGCTGGGTATGGCTCAAGGCTTGAAGCAAGATTCTGCAGGTCAACAATTATTAAAGGTTATACAGAGCTTTGATTTAGGCTCAAGCGATTATAAAAATCAAAAAATGCGCTTGAGTGAATGGTTAAGTTTATTAAAAACGGCAATTGAAGAAGCAGCTTATGAAGAGTCTGGTAACGAAGCAGCCGCTAGTCTTAGTATTTTGCCTTTAAGTTCTACCCGTCTACGTCAATTCGATGCAGTAGTGGTAATAGGTTGCGATGAGCAGCAACTGCCTGCCTATGCAGAACCCCCCTTATTTTTTTCGGAGGCGCTCAATTATTTTCTGAAGAGCTCAACGATTGCCGCACAATATATTCAACAGGCAAAAGATTTATCGCAATTATTAATGAGTTGTCCGCAGGTGGATTTATTGTGGCAAAGCAAAACGAATCAAGCAGAACCATTACGCCCTTCACCCTGGATTCAGCGTTTACAGCTTGACTTTCCGCTTTGGCAAGTTCAGCCAGCAAGTGCAAATCTCCGTACTGGTAAGACTCAGCCCCTGCGGAGGGCTAGTGCGACGATTGGCGCTGAGTTACCCATGCCGCTGTCGATGAGCCCCAGTACTTATCGTGCACTGCGAGATTGTCCCTATCGATATTATGTTCGTAGTTTATTAAACCTGAGGAAATTGCGCGATTTTGATGAAGGATTTGACGCTTCTTTAGCAGGACAAACTTTACATAAGGTGTTGCGGCAATTTTATGACGCACTTAAAAGTGCTGAGATGCAATCCCATCTTGATCTCAAAGAGAATCTGGTAGCTCGGCGCCAATGGATGCAGCAGAATTTAGCGCAAATTTCAGAGCACGTTTTTAAGCGTTTAATTGATGGTGATGCTAGAGTTTTAGGGGTATTACGCGATTGGCAAAAACAAATTCCCAGTTTTGTTGAATGGCAAATAGGGCGTGAAGCGAATGGCTGGCATTTCATGAATGCCGAGATTCCAGTCGGCTTTGATTTATTTTTTCAAGATAGCAATGGCATTGAGCGGACGATGCGCATTGAGGGCCGCGCTGATCGGTTCGATATCAATATCCATAATCAAAGTGCCGAAGTGATTGACTATAAGCATCAGCGTCTGGATAAAATTATTTCACGCGCAGAAGGTATTTTAGAAGATCCGCAACTGTTAATTTATGCGCGCGGCGCTAATGAAAGTCAGCTTTTTCCTGCACATCAAGTGAATCTTGCTGCCTGGGTTGCTTTAAGGCCAGCAATTAAAGCCGGGCAAGCAGATGTCGAACGCGTGCTAACACTCGAGCAAATGCCTGAACTCATGACTGAGTTTAATGAGCAACTCACTGAAGATTTGACTCAGCTATGGTCGGGCGCGAAGCTGACCGCATTTGCCCCTGATGGGGTGTGCTTGTATTGCGAAGCACGAGGCGTCTGTCGTAAGGGGGTATGGTGAGCCAGACAAACTCCGATTCGCCAGCCCAATTTGATGTTGCGCTTGCTTGCGATCCTCATCGCAGCGTAGTGGTTTCAGCTTGCGCGGGTAGCGGGAAGACTTGGTTATTAGTAGCCCGCATGGTACGTTTGCTGCTGGCAGGCACGAAACCCCAAGAAATTTTAGCCTTAACTTTTACCCGCAAAGCCGCACAAGAAATGCGCGCTCGCCTGTATGGTTTGCTCGCACAATTCGCCGAAGCTAGTGATACGCAATTACTTGATGAGCTGACAAAGCGGGGCTTAAGTGCAGAACAAGCTAATACTGCATTACCAGAAGCAAGGGCTTTATACGCCAAGGTTTTAGCTAGTCCGCAAGGGATTGTGATTGATACTTTTCATGGCTGGTTTGGGAGGTTATTAGGTGCCGCACCAATTTCTACAGGAATTCAGCCGGGCTTTAGTTTGCGTGAAGATAGTAAGCGTTTACAGGCAGAGTGTCTTGACGATTGGTGGGGTGACTTATCCGTCACCCTAAAAAATCATTATGACGTACTCTTGGCGCATTTAGGTGCGCATGAGACCCAGCAATTTTTATTAGGCCATTACAGCCTCTTTAAACAAAGAGGCGCTTGGGCTTTCTACGCTGCAGCGTGTGCACAAAAGGGTCTTACGCCTTTACAGCAGTTAGAGCAAGACTTGCCAATGGTAAAAAAACCTAACCCACTTTTAGCCCTCTGGAATGCACCTCATATCAAAGCAGATTTAGATTTACTGCTGCTCTATTTCAGCAATAGCAATGCCACAGAGCGCGGGTATATCAGCGCAGTGCAGACAGTTATCGATTGTAAATCTCGGGATGGTGATGTAATGGACATTATTTCATCATGGCAGAATATTTTTCTTAATCTAAATGGGGGCTATCGCCAAGCAAACAATAAAGTCGCAGGCGAGCTGAGTAAATTTCTCAAGCGCGAAAAACTTCCAGAGGCTGAGCATATTGCATTTAAACAATCTTGGGGTGAAGCGCTTGTTGCATATATTGAATGGCAAAAAGATCAAGTTGCCTATGCGTTAAATCAAGCCTGGTTTGCAATGAGCGCAGCCATGATGGAACATCTAAAACAAAGTAAAGAAGCATTGCGCGTGCGGGACTTTGATGATTTGGAAATTGACGTTAGTCGACTTATGAACCACGCAGTTAATGCGGCTTATTTACAGGCCCGTTTAGACGCTAAATATAAACATATTTTAGTCGATGAATTCCAAGACACTAATCCCTTGCAATGGCAAATTTTGCGCTCGTGGCTTGATGGGTATGGCCATGATGAATCCAAGCCCAGTGTTTTTATTGTTGGCGATCCTAAGCAATCGATTTATCGATTTCGTCGCGCTGATCCTCGATTGTTTCAGGAGGCTGAAAATTTTCTGCAGCAAGAATTAAAGGCGGTGACCTTAAATCAAAACAGTACTCGGCGCAATGCTCTGAAAGTGAATGAGGCGGTTAATGCTATTTTTGCGCGTGAGCAGTTGCCCGCTGGCTATCCATTTGTTAGTCAAACCACGACTTGGAAAGCACCACCCATTCAGTTGGATGAGGTCAGCAAGCAAGCTGAAGCTATTTTAAAGATGCCCTATTCACTGCAGGGTGAGGCAGTATTGTTACCCTTAATTCCGCAAGATGTTAATGTAGTTTCGCCTCGGCAGGGCAGTGCGTTTGATGAGGCAATTGTCGATGTTCGGCAAACTGCTGATGTCCTGCAGCGTTATACCGAGGGGAAGAGAATTGCTGCGCTGATTCATCATGTGATGCAAACTCGGATGGTTTTGGACGCAGATAGCGGTGATCCCATTTGGCGAAAACCACAACCCAGTGATTTTTTAATCCTCGTAAAACGGCGTAAATATATCCCGCAATTTGAACTCGCGCTGCGTGAGTCGGGCTTAGCTTTTGAAAGCTCTCGCCTGGGGGGCTTACTGAATACCCTCGAGGTGGATGATTTAATCGCCTTGCTGACTATTTTGGTAACGCCTAGACATGATTTACCCCTAGCGCAAGTATTGCGCAGCCCACTTTTTAACTTTAGTGAAGAGCAAATGCAAGTGTTAGCTAGCGCGATGGCTGGGCAAGCATATCGCTCGTGGTGGGATGCCTTGCAACATTCGGCTGATCATGAGATTCAGCAAGCTGCCCGATATTTAGAACATTGGCGAATCTTAGGCGAGCGCTTGCCAGTGCATGATTTACTCGATTGTATTTTTCATGAGCGCGATCTGCGGATGCGCTACGCGCAGACATCAAAAACGATTGATCGCCCCCAAGTACTTGCTAATTTAGATGCATTTATGAATGTTGCATTAAATCTAGACGGCGGTCGATATCCAAGCTTAAGTCACTTTATTGCTGAAATAAATTTGCAACGACGGGGTGACGACGATGAAACGCCCGATGAGGGGGAGGTTGACTTCAGTATGGGGGATACTGATGCACTGAATGACATGTTGGAGGAGGAGCGTCATCAGCGGGTGCGCTTAATGACGATTCACGGCGCCAAAGGCCTGGAGGCTCCGTTTGTCATGGTGCTCGATGCAAACCATACGGCTGGAATACATGAGCATCGGGGCGTATTGCTAGATTGGCCTGCAAATCAAAGTAGTCCGCGTCATTTATCAATGTATACCTTAGATACTTTAACTAGTCCCCGTAGCGAAATTCGCGACAATGAATTAGCAATTGCTAAAAATGAAAATTGGAACTTACTCTACGTAGCGATGACCCGCGCCAAACAGGGCCTATGGATTAGTGGGGTTGCACATTCAAAAGGCAATGACTTAGGTGTGGATGAAAAATCGTGGTACGGCAGGGCACTTCAAGGTAATTTACCTTTGCTTGAGGAGACTTTATTAGCTCCAGTAAAAGGAGATATAGGTGTAAGCCAAAAAAATATCCCGCCAGAAAAAAATCAGGCCGGGATTGCATTTTCAATCGATGATTTCCAGATCACGTGGGAGGCAGCTAAAGTTCATCAACAGCAGTTAATTGGCAAGATTGAAGCGGGTATTGTTTTAGATGCTTTTGCTTCTACAGGAGATGAGGCCGACTTGAATCCGGATATTCTGGAGCAGGGTAAGCATTTTCATCGGCTGATGGAGACACTCAGTATGCAAACTGGCGTTTCTCCCGCCACCTTACCCGATGTACAAGAGCTTGCTGTTTGGTTCAATATTGACAAGGATCTGGCCTCTCTCGCGCTCGAGCGCGCCCAAACTGTTTTGAATGCTCCGGCACTTAAGCCTTATCTCACTGCTGGCGATTGGATTGCCGCATGGAATGAACTAGATCTTGTGAGTGCGAGCGGTAAAAATTTTCGGCTGGACCGCTTGGTAGAATTTCCCGATCGTTTAGTCATACTTGATTTTAAGCTGACAATTCCATCGGCAGTGAATGCGCAAACACAGGCCAAAGCAGATCAGTATCGCGCGCAGTTAGATAATTATGCGCAAGAACTCACGCGAATTCGGCCAGACAAAG
>JBAXGQ010000047.1:0-12001 GCA_037139315.1 Burkholderiaceae bacterium | reverse complement strand
AAATTACTGGCCTTCTCCCAATAAGCGCAGGAATACATCATCCGTGGATCAAGCATCCGCTCAAAGATATCGTTACCAATATCATAGTGCTGCTCACCAACCTGAAAAGCGCGCTCTTTAGATTGCAAATTAAATAATTTCGCACGCAAGACTTCCCCAACCATTCGCACACGCGCAAAACCGCGTACAGTTTCATTGAGATCCTTGCTGAGCAAGCGACAAATCATTTCATCAAGCTGTGCACAATCCCAATAACCATCCATATAAGATTCGCCCAAGCCGAGCGACCATTTGGACAAAATCGCATCGTATACCTTAGGGTTATGGACTTGAATATCCCATGGGTTTGGGCCATTGATTGCAATCCCACAATGCGAAAATAACTCCACCAAAACGGGAGGAGGCGCACTCTGCTCGGTTAGGTATGGCTGACTAATAGAATTCATCATGAAATCAACAGATTAGACTAGGCAAGATAGTATTCTATAAACATTCTACAATCGATTTTTATATTTTTAAAGTAAAACGATGAAACAGCGTTATTCCCATATTGCTATTTCCCTGCACTGGATTATGGCAATAGTGGTGCTGACGACCTGGACGATAGCCCAAATTGCAGCTGGTATGCCTGTGAGCCCCGATCGCATTTTGGCCATTAGCTGGCATAAATGGCTTGGGTTGACTGTTTTATGGCTGGTTTTTGTACGTCTCTTTTGGCGTGCAACGCATCCAGCTCCAGAGTTAGCTGTGCGCCTGCCAGCCTGGCAAGAACGGATCATGCAACTCACCCACTTAGCCTTCTATTTACTGATGATTGCCATCCCTATCGTTGGCTGGCTAATGAGCTCGGCTAAAGGCTATACCGTCAACTATTTTGGGCTCTTTGAATTACCTGACTTAGTTTTGAAAGACAAGGCAACTGGGATCTTGCTTAAACAAACTCATGAAATTTTAGCTAATATATTAATTAGTTTAGTTGCCTTGCATGTGCTGGCAGCCTTAAAACACCATTTCTGGGATAAAGATGGCCTACTTAAACGAATGTCGTTTTTTAAATAAGCCTATAGGTCATTTTAAAATGCAAATCTTGAACTTACCGTCTCTAAAACTAAAGTTAATCAAGGGCTTTGCTTACATTACATTAGCGCTATTTTCTGCCCAAACTTTGGCAGTTGAATTTAATGCCATTGATACCGCCAAAAGTAAGATTAATTTTACGAGTAAATTAATGGGCTCTACCATTAATGGCAGCTTCGATCAGTTTGGTGGGGTGGTTAATTTTAATTCGGATAATCCGGAAAAAGCTAAAGCTGATATCTGGATTGCACTAGCCAGCTTTAATGCTGGTGGTGATGAGTTACGAGATGAAGCGCAGGGCAAAGAGTGGTTTAACAGCAAAATCTTTCCGCGAGCGCAATTTGTATCTGAAACGATTAAAAAATTAGGTGCTAATAAACTCGAAATTAAGGGTAAGCTCACCATTAAAAACAAAACGCAACCTCTAACCATGGTTGCCGAGTATCAAGTTCAAGGCAAGCAAATGATCTTTAACGGTAGTTTTGAATTAATGCGTCTCAGTTATGATTTGGGAGCGGCAGCCTGGGCCGATACCAAATCCGTCGCCAATGAAGTGCCAGTCAAGGTTCACCTAGTTTTAAACCCTAAATAAGTCAGTTTGCATCCCCATCTATTAAATTAACATCGGAGAAATCAATGAAAGTAACGTTTTTTAGCAAGTCTTTAGCCGCCATTGGCTTAGTATTTGGCCTCAGCATTCAAGTGAGCGCCGCGCCTGAAACTTACACAACAGAAGCAAACCATACGTTTGCCGAGTTTTCTTATAACCATCTTGGTCTATCTACTCAAACCAGTCGCTTTAATACTGTCAGTGGCACCATCACGATTGATCCAGCCGCAAAAACAGGTAAAGCAGATATTACGATCGATACTAAGTCAGTCGATACAAGCTCTAGCGCATTTAATAACCATATTCAAGCTGAAGACTATTTATCAACTACACAGTTCCCAACTGCAACCTTTAAAGCAGATAAATTTACTTTCTCAGGTGAAAAATTAACCGGTATGCAGGGCACGCTTACCTTAAAAGGTGTTAGCAAGCCTGTATCACTTGAGGTCACTAACTTCGATTGCAGAAAACATCCTATGTTTGGGGTAGATTTTTGTGGCGCTAATGCCATTACAAAAGTAAAACGCTCAGAATTTAATATGGGCAAAAATGTACCTGCAGTAGGCGATGAAGTCACGATTCGAATTGCTATTGAGGCAAAAAAAGGTACCTAAGGGCTCAAAAAAGCCTACCAATACAATGGTAAGTAATAAAAAGCCGCTGCTCAATGTCAGCGGCTTTTTAATTAAAAGCTAATCTCTATAATGTACCGATGAATCTGATCCGTCCCATTCTTGACCATCCGCTCTGGGTACTGCTAATCACCTTTGTAGCTCTCGCGGCAGCAGTATCACTAGGGGCAGCCCTGCGCCGCATTGAATTTAAACGCAATCCTCAAAGTACCACTGATGCCTCTATTGTGCAAAATGCCACACTCACTTTATTGGCCCTCATGATTGGCTTTACCTTTTCAATGTCAATTAACCGCTATGACCAACGCAAACTTTACGAAGAGGCAGAAGCAAATGCGATTGGTACCGAATATTTACGCGCTGATCTATTACCTACTGCAGCTGCTACAGAGGCAAAATTACAACTCAAAAAATACTTACAATATCGTATCGCTGAATACCAAGCCCTAAATCCGACTGAAATTCAAAAACTGGGCGTCGAAGTAGTCCGCCAACAAAACCTACTTTGGACCACGATTCTACCCGTGGTAAAAGCGCAGCAAACGCCAATTAACGCCTTAGTCGCAACGGGCATGAATGATGTGATTAATTCTGCTAGCGATACTGAAGCTGCGTGGCTTAATCGCATTCCACCTGCCGCTTGGACTTTACTATTTATCATCGCTATTTTTGCAAGTATCGCAGTCGGTTTTAGTGCTACTACTTTTAGAGCCAATCGCATCCTTTTTTTATCGATTCCCTTTGTCGTCTCAGCCTCATTTTTTCTGATTGCTGATATTGATGGCCCGCGCCACGGTATTATCAAAGTATTGCCCGTCAATTTAATCAGTCTTGATCTGCAACTCAACAAACTTTAATTATGAATCTGCCTGATATCGATTTCGCTGGTATACAAAATATTATCCTCACTGCCTTAACAGATATTGGCTTAAAAATTGTTGCAGCAATTTTATTTTGGTTTATTGGGCGCGCTTTAATTCGCTTTACAGTTAAGTTAGTAAGCGCATGGATGGAAAAAAGGGTTTTAGACCCAACCGTTGAAAGCTATGTTTCCGCTGCAATTTCAGTGACTCTGAATATTCTGCTGATTATTGGCATCTTAGGCAATTTTGGTCTCCAAACAACTAGCTTTGCCGCGCTATTTGCTACCCTTGGCATTACCATTGGTGCTGCCTGGGCTGGATTATTAGCAAACTTAGCGGCTGGTATTTTTCTTATTGTCCTGCGCCCGTTTAAAGTGGGCGACTATGTAATTGCGGGCGGCATTAATGGCAATATTACCTATATTGGCCTCTTCTCTACAACCATTACCACCTCGGATAACGTCGCAACAATCATCGGTAATAATAAAATTTTTGGCGACACAATTCAAAACTTTAGTAGTAATTCTTATAGGCGGTTAAACCTTAAAGTGCAGCTCACCAGCGGAGTGGACTATCAAGCTGCAATTGCTTTACTACGTGAAAAAGTAGCTGCTATACCGGGTGTACTTCCTAACCCAGCTGTAGTGATCGATATCGGCGATCTGAATTTAGTAGGTCCAGTCTTAGTAGTGCGACCCTGCTGCAGTGCAGCGGATTACACACCAGTCCATTTTGCAACTAATAAAGTGATTCTAGAAACATTAGAAACGGCTGGATTTACCCCAAAAATGTCGGGGCAAAATTTCTTAATCAATCAATAAATTTAATCTAACTTTGCGCCGGCCTGTTTAACAACTTTAGCCCAGCGAGGGGTTTCAAGCGTCAAAAATTTAGTGAATTGATCGGCACTCATAAAAGCTGGATCCGCACCCTGAGCAATCATGCGTTCCTGAATCGCTGAAGTTTCAAGTGTTTGCTTAAATGCATTACTCAGTTTTTGAATAATTTCAGGCGGCGTATTGCGTGGTGCAAGTATTCCATAAAACCCGACTACCTCTAAATTAGCAATGCCTGTTTCAATAACAGTTGGCACATCGGGTAATGCGATGCTTCTTGTTTTACTAGTTACTGCTAACACTTTAATTTTGCCTTGCTTGGCGTAATTAGCCACCTGTGGAATTGATTCAGCCATAAATTGCACATGTCCAGCCATCAAATCAGTAAAGGCTGGGGCACTTCCTTTGAATGGAATATGGACAATGTCAATGCCAGTTTCATGCTTAAGCATTTCAGGAACCAAATGAGAAATGCCACCATTACCCGCCGAGCCATAATTGAGCTTGCCAGGATTGGCCTTAGCGTAGGCGATAAATTCCTTGAGGGTTTTGACGGGCACTTCATTGTTGACAATTAAGCCAAGGGCTTGTTGGGCTGTGCGTGCCACTGGTTGAAAATCCGTTAGCAAAATGTAGGGTGGTGGCGTGTAAATAGCTGGATTAATGACCAGCGTACCTGTGTTCGCGAGCAGTAATGTGTAGCCGTCTGCAGGCGCTTGGGCGACAAAAAGCGCACCTACTGTGCCCCCGGCCCCCGCTTTGTAATCAACTAGCACAGGCTGCCCTAAGATACCTTGCAACTTATCAGTTAAAAGCCGGATATGGGTATCCAAAGGCCCTCCGGCTGGAAAACCAATCACAATTTTGATTGGTTTATCAGGAAAAGCTGCTTGAACATTGCATGAAAGTCCTAAGCCGAGACTAGCTAGCAAAGCACACGCTAATGATCGCAAGAATGGGGTTCGCTTCATAGTCACTATCTTAACTAAAAAATATACTTGGATGGTTAAAATGAGTCATGATTATTAAAATAGATGAAGAAGACCTAGGGCCCAGCAAATCGGAGCTCAAACGCCAAATGATCCAACGTCAAAAATTGGCTGAGGTACTATCCGAGCTCAGTAGCGATGCACTAAATAGCATTCCCATCGAAGATAACTTGCGTGCTGAAATTGCTGAAACTAAAAAGATCAAGACCTTTGGGGCGATCAAAAGACATAAGCAGCATTTGGGCAAGTTGATGCGCTTTTTAGATGAGGCAGATATTGCTGCCATTCAGTTACGCCTAGACGCAATTCAAGGCCTCAGTCGCGCAGAAACCGCAAAAATGCATCGCTTCGAAGCAATGCGCGATAAACTCATCGCCGATGACGGCGCACTAACGAAACTAATAGAACTCTACCCTACTTTAGAAATTCAAAAGATGCGAAACCTTATCCGTAGCGCCCGCAAAGAGAAAGAACTCAATAAACCCCCAAAATCGTATCGAGAAATTTTTCGCTTACTAAAAGAGTCAAGCGAAAACTAGCCTAAAAGGCTAAGCAAAAAAATCTTACTGCTGTTCAATCCCTGCGTCTTTAATTGCCTTAGCCCACTTGATTGTTTCAAGTGCATTGCGCTTTGCTAAAGCCGCTGGTGGTCCTGGTTCAGCTTCAAAGCCTAAGGAAGCAAAGCGTTCTTGAATATCCTTATTACGAGCAGCTTGATTTAAGGCCTCATTAAGCTTTTGAATAATTGCGGGCGGTGTTTTAGCTGGAGCATAAGCGGCAAAATAAGCAATAAATTCATAGCCCTTAATGCCTAAAGCTTCATTTACTGTGGGCAACTCAGGAATCGCTTTAGAGCGCTTTAATGAAGTAACTGCCAAGCCGCGTATTTTTCCAGCTTGCACTTGAGGTAATGTCACAGCAAAGTCGGCAGTAAACATCATCACTTGACCGCCAATTAAATCAGTCATCGCATTAGGGCCACTTTTATAGGGCACGTTAATCATCTTCACACCAGTCATTGAAGCCAAAACAGAGCTTGAAACCAACTGCGAAGTGCTGGCGCTAGCAAAAGTGACTTTGCCAGGAGAATCTTTTGCTATCTGGATAAACTCTTTCAACGTTTTGGCAGGAATTTCATTATTAATCGTCACGATGAGAGGTACCTCGCCCATAAAACCAATAGCCTCAAACGCAGTATCTTGATCATAGGGTAATTTTTTCATTAAACTTTTTAACGCTGCATTCGTACTGTTGGTACCAATCAAAATCGTATAGCCATCGGGTTCAGCCTTAGCTACAGCATCGGCGCCCAGCATCCCGTTTGCTCCAGGTTTGTTTTCAACCACAATGGGTTGCCCTAAAATCTCTGACATCTTGGCAGCAAATGCACGGCCAATTTGATCAGTAGCGCTGCCAGCGGCAAATGGCACAATCGCTTTAATGGGTTTATTCGGAAAATTTTGCGCCGTAGATTGTGCATAGGCAAATTGAGTCACGATTAAGAACCCCAGGACAAAACTATTACGCGTTAAATAGGTCGCTAAACGTACAAATAAATTTACTTTAGTCTCTAACATTTTTATTCCTTCTTTTTTATATTAATCGTTATTTCGAGTCAATTTGCATTGCTAGTAAATGAAATGATAGTCCTTTTCCGTGCATATCTAAGTTCAGCGCATCATTTACACCGCCATCTAAAATTCCATCAAGCACAAAATTAATAGCGCCAAGTTTGGGTAGCAAATAGCGGACTACCTTAGTCGGATGCCGAGAGGCAAAATGAGCGGTCACCCGCTCGACAGTCACTTGCTCAACAAGCCAATCATAATCTGCTAATTGATAGGCAATAACACTGATATTAGAACAATTGCCTTTATCGCCAGTGCGCGCATGGGCAACATCATATAAGGTAATAGAGCTCATCAGGGATTTGGCAAAAAATAAAATTTAGCAGGAACTTGCTGACGATTAATTAAGCAAGATTGAGTTGAAAGTCTTTGTCTTTTAGCAACGCGAACGCCGCCGCCACCTGCAGGGCCACCAGTCCACAGTGCCGTCACTTCACGAAGTAGTAAATCAATTATTTTCAAATCGACGTGTTGCCCCGCTACTCGTAGACGTACATCATGCACTTCGCTGCGTGCTGGATTTTTTATCATACTACTCAGAAGGGCATTATTATCATCGCCAAAAATACTGCTAATGCCAATCAAATCAAAACGTAATTTCATTTGAGTACCCAGGCGCTTTTGGAGCATTTCCATGGCAAGTCTTGCTCTAGCTTCAGCATTAGGGCCTGCATATGAAATCTCCCCCTCACCAAACCAACCACCATCAAAAAAAATATTGGTTTTTAAAGTGTTGGTCCGCGGGTGACCGATAACACCAGATAAGCGAACTCGATTTGGCGCAACCTCAATTACCGTTGCGTTAGTGATGTCTGCCACTACGTCCGGGGTAATATAGGCTGCGGGATCATGTAACTCATAGAGCAATTGCTCTTTTACAGTAAGCGCATTGACTAAACCACCAGTATTTTTTGCTTTAGTAATAATGCAGCTGCCATCAAAATTAATCTCTGCAATCGGAAAACCAATATTGTGAATTTCTGGTACATCCTTCATGCCAGGGTCAGCGAAATAGCCACCAGTAACTTGTGCACCACATTCGAGTAAGTGTCCAGCCATCGTTGCGCCGGCAAGCGCATTCCAGTTGTCATCGGCCCAAGCAAAATGCGCCATTGCTGGGCCAAGCGTCAGAGAGGGGTCGGCTACCCGTCCCGTCACAACAATTTGGGCGCCGGCTAAAATTGCATCAGCAATTTCACGGGCGCCTTGGTACGCATTCGCGCAGACAAAATTTGCTTCATCAAACTGCTCGCCTAAATGTTGGCGTAATAAAACATGTGCTGTTTCAGCAGTTAAGCTATCACCAGAGACAATTGCAATCCGTGGGCTCGGTAAGCCAAGGCGCTTTGCCAATGCTTGGATTACTTTTCCAGCTCCCTCTGGGTTTGCTGCCCCAAAATTACCAACAATCGTTATCTGGTGTTTTAGGCAAGCGGCCAATATAGGCTCTAGCTCCAGCTCCAACAAAGGCTCAAAGCCTAATTGTGGGTTAGCGCGTTTAGCCAATTGATGGCTAGCAAGCGTTCTTTCTGCCAAATTCTCAAAAATAATGGCCGCAGGACCACCCCGCTCGATTAAGGTTTGCACGACCGGAGCCGCGGCATCGGTGCGATCTCCGGAAAAACCAGCGCCGCAGCCGACAGAAAAAGTCGGCATTACAAGTCGTTGCGTTTTTTCAGCCATGCATCTCGATAAATATTCGTCATGCCGATCATGATGGAAGTAGTCCAAGCAACAGAAAATAAGCCTGAAAAGGCAATGAAAAGGGGCAATACTTTCCATTCAAAAGGCATGATATTGCTAATAAAACCAATTGTAGTGTAGGTACTTCCAGCAAATAAAATAGCCTCAATTGGGTTCAATACTAAGCCGAGTAACATTAACATTACAGCCCATAGAATCACTTCAATAATATGAATTAGTGCGATAAATGCAAAAGATAGATAGAAATGAAATAAAACTAAATTAAATTTTTCACTGACAAAATCTAATCTGGTCATTTTATTGAAGCGCATCAAAATAAAATTAATCGTCACGCCATGAAATAACAAGACAAAAACAAGGCCTGCCAAACCAAAAGCAGATTGAATCGCCAAATCAGTAAAGGAAAAATGCTCTAAATTAAGGTGAATTGAAGTCATGTATAAATTATCTCAAATACAATTATTAAGTTAAACAAGCGACATAAAATCGCTTAATTTCAGGATCACATTGCACATCCCGAACCTGAATCGGTTTTTGCAAGCGAATACCCTCGATAGAGCGACAACGACTTAAAGCGACATAAACTTGGCCCGAAGCAAAAGTACCTGAAGAAAGATCTACCCTCACCTTGTCTAAGGTTTTGCCCTGACTCTTATGAATAGTGACCGCCCAAGCTAGCATTAATGGAATTTGGGTATAAGTACCAACCACATTAGGCTTGATTTTGCCTGACATCATCTCGATTGCGTATTGGTATGACTCCCAATCGAATGGCTTAACTTCTACTGTATTTGTATATGGTCCGCTTTGCACTTCTACTTTGACCGAATTACTTAATAATTCCTTCACCACCCCAATACTGCCATTAACCCATTTCTTAGGAAATTCCTTATCATTCGCGGTAAACATGACTTTAGCGCCAACCTTTAACGATAATAGTAAGGGTGAAGGCAAATTCCGTTCGTCAATATTAAACTTTCCATCAAGCTTACCTAAATATTTTTTAGGATCGGTAGTAATTGCCAAAAGCTCACTGCTGTTAATTTGATCCGCCCGCGCATTGGTAGTGGTCAGTGTAATACTGAGTGGATCAAGATCTTGCATCGAGCTTGCGTCAGATCGAAAGCATTGGGCATTCAATCGCTCTAAAGTAGCATCAATATCTTCATTCAACCGAATTCGATTTAGCATCTCAGTAAACTCACCATCTTTTTGGCGAAATATTTTTTGTAACTCAATCATAGTTACTGCTTTTCGGTGTAAAGCCATAGCACAGAAAAAGTAAGCGCCTTCATAGCCACGCTCACGCAATATTTCCATATCTTCACTTCTCACTACCGGTGGTAATTGAAATAAATCTCCGACAAACATAATCTGTATGCCACCAAAAGGCTCTCCCCGCTTTGGTCCGTTAGCCCGCAAAAATAGATCTATTGCGTCAATCATGTCGGCCCGCACCATTGAAATTTCATCAATGATCAATAAACGCATACCCTCATACAAACGCTTATCACGGACGACCTTAATATCTTCCTCAGGAAATATGAGTCGAGGGGGGAAGCGAAAAAAGGAGTGAATGGTTACACCGCAGACTTGCAGGGCTGCAACCCCGGTTGGCGCTAAGACTACGACATTACCGGCGATATTTTCACGTAAATAACCTATTAGCGTAGTCTTACCAGTACCCGCTTTGCCGCTCACAAAAATATAGGGGTCGCCACGATCAATAGCCTCAATCACTGCCACATATTCAGGGGTAATTTCAATTTCAGTATTTGCAGCATTTGTCATAGGCACAACAATACCACCCTAAAATAAGTACTTCAGATAAGATTAAAGGATTACTTCAATGAGGTTTATTCCGGCATGAATGAAAAGTCAAATTCAGAGAAATTCCCCGAAAATACTGCACTTACCCCAAAAGCGCCGGTCTTATTTAGCCGTTGGCTACCACCTGGGCTTGGCAGAAAACTAATACTCGTTTTTTTTATTGGCATGGGGTGCTATGGTATTACTGAGGGGCGCTACTTATGGGCCCTTTATTGGTTAGTTGCCATGACCTTTTCTCCGCGCATGGTGGGCTATTTTGTTCGGAGCTTTGGTGGCTTAATGAAAAAAATTAACCAGGCTATAGATCGATCATAAAATAGTGCAATAGATGAAAATGAATGGGTCTTAGTGCTTGTATTATGATTAACCCAACCAGCTCAACTCCCCTTGCTAATAGGTTTGAAATGAAAAAAATGCTTGTCTTATTATTTGTGTCCGCCACTTTGTCTGGCTGTCAGGTGGCGCCCTATTCAGATTCCTCCCCCGGAATGCAAAATACGATTCGCGACCAAATTGATCAGGGTGGTTGTATGGGCATGCCATGCAATTATGGCAATCAATAAGTGTGCTTTAAAAGCGCTAGCAAGAAAAAATGGCCCCTAATTAAGGGCCATTTTAAAATCAGTAACTACGAGATGTTTAGTATTTATCCCGCAAATTTATCTTGAATTGCAAAAGTTAAATAACTTAAAAATAGCGCGATACCTAAAGAGGCTAAAAATACCGCAACTTTTGACTGGCCTGCAGGAAAAATTAAATAGAAAGCAGTAGTAATACTAATAATCATTCCAGCAATACCGGCTATTTTTAAAATCTTATCCATCGGACTTTGAGATTCAGTGAAAAGCATATTAATTATCCTTCCGTTGAGCAAAAAATGTACCATAAAGCAAATGAAATAATTCGCACCTTAAGCCACTTGCAATAGCCTAACATTACATTGCCGCTAAGCTAGAGTCAAGATCAACTGCAACAAATTCAAAAAATCACTTAGTCGCTATAAGTCCAATTAAAATAAGGGCTTATGATTTGGCTGATGTATTCATTGACTCAGTAGGGAAGATAAAAGCCCCGATTACCACTAAAAAGCAAAAAGCCGCAAAAGCCTGCAACATTAATGTAAAGCCGCCATTGGCATACAGCAAGGCAACCAAGCCTACCGAAGCACCTGCAGCAGTAAAACCGAGAAAATACCGAACCGCAAAAGCGCGCGCCCGCCATTCATCGGAGGTGTATTTACCTACCATCGTGTCATTCACCGTTACTTGACCAAAAATACTAATCACAATACCGATTGATATTAAGATCAGCAAGAATCCGGAGGTTTCTGCGGCAATATAAAGCATGGCCACCAAAAAAATTGCCAATGGAATAAAAATCTTTTTAAGCGGATATTTATCCAGCAAATTGCCAATAGTGTATTGAGCTAAAGCACCAAACACATAAACTGCCGAAGCAATTAAGCCTAAAAGCGCGGTATTTTGAGTAATTTCGGCTAGTCTTTCTTGAAATAATTTTGGCAGCGCTACTGTAATAGCATTAAAGGTAGTTGAACTAGCAATAATTGTTAAAACCAATGACACTACTACCAATGCCATTACGTTTTTAGAGACTCTTGCACTACCCATTCCCAATGATTTTTTAGTGATCTTTTCATGATGAATTGTTTTCATAAAAATGATACCAATGCCGATGGTAATAATGCCCGGCAAAACAAAGGCCCACCGCCAGCCTAAATATTCACAAATTAAGCCCGTAATTACCGCGGAAGAAGCGACTCCCAAATTACCATACACACCATTAATACCAAGCTCTCTACCTAATTTTTCTGA
>JBAXGQ010000046.1:0-12008 GCA_037139315.1 Burkholderiaceae bacterium | reverse complement strand
TCCTCATAACCTAAATATTAGGCTAGAAAGTGTCTACTAAAGCGGTAGCGATTCACTAAATATGCAGGAGGTCCTTGAAGAATTCCAGGTGAAATTCCAACAAATGCATATTTACTGGATTGGCTAGTTGCAGGCAAATGTAGGGAAGCTGGGGCGCTCATCGGGATAGCAGTACCCTTGGGATTTAAAGTAAGGCGCCACTTCATATCAAAAGCCCATTCCATAGTTCTCCCCGCTACAACGGCCCCATCTTTTGCAGTTACATTAACTGCAGTGCATGCATTACTTACTAATGGAGTAAATGTCAAAGTAGCTGAAACCAAGCCAGCTACTATTTTATTCATTATTTTTTGCATTTTCGCCCTACCCTCGTGTACGTTTTTATAAAAAAATCTTAATGAACTGACCTGATTTTTAGTACCACTCCAAAAGAGAGGATTTTTGATAATCTCTCACTTAAAGGAGTGCTAAATATGGCTAAAGGTCAGCGTCTCAAACCCGAGCAAATCGTCACCTTATTGCGTCAAATCGATGTTCTTACAACGAATGGCAAAACTCCAGCTCGCTCGCCAATATAGCCTTATCAATCTCTTCGCTTAAAGTAGAGATAACGCCAGTAAAAGAGAAATACGCTGATTCTGCTCCAATAGGAATATGGTTAATAGCAGTGTTTTGACGAATTTCGTTAAGTTTTTCTTTTAAATTTCTAAGCTCTTCTAGAGAATTATCTTCTTGTATAAACTGGCGATTAATTGCTACAAGTTCTGCGTAAAGATTATGCTCTTTAATTTGAAAACGAATTTTTCTAAGATGTACATTTAGGGTGCGCAACGGATAAAGTATGGCAAAGATAGCTAGGAAGAAAACTGTTAAGCGATCGATTAAAGTGGCGCCCCAAAAGGGAAGATAGTTAAGCAATAAAGGAGGACCATAGTCATAAAAACGTTGCGCTACAGGGCTAAGCTCAATTAAAGGGTCTATGTAAGTTGGAAATTCATTTCGCTTAGCAAAGAAAAGATTTTCAGTTGCACGCTCAGCACTTTTTGTTGCAATTAAAATTGCCAGCTGAATGTTTGGATTAGTATCTTTTCTAACTGCCAAGGTTGTTGTAATTGCTATTAGTGAAACGGCCTTTTTTGGAATATGCTGCGCGATATCAAATGAGCCTGGCGGAACTGTGACCTTTTGAAAAAAAGGTAGTCTCTTGGTATAGGCATCCGCCTCTTCAAAATCATAGAGGCTAATATTAGGGTCAACCGCCAATGCCCTTACATTGGGATCGAAGGCATGCCCAACAAAAATGATGACATCAAGATTTCCCGCTTTGAAATCTGCCAATTGATTTTTCAACTCAAGAGGGACAAAATGAGGATTATTTTTAATCTCAATATTGTTTAGTAAGAATATTTTTTCAGTCAGAACATATCTTCCGCTTTGAGTTGGCCCTATCCCTACTCGGAATTTTGCTAACTCTTTTAGACTTGTCGGACGGTTTATGTTTTTGCGATAAAAGATCCATATTGGCTCGTAATCCAAGCTACCCAAAGAGTAAAACTTTTTATTCATTTCAGGGCTCAGGGCGCCCGGAATTAGAAACGCAACATTAACGCCACTTGAAGGGTCGTCCAATAGCGCAGCATTATTAAGCGTTCCCTGTGATGGGCGAATAGAGAATGTGAGTCCAGTTTTTTCAACATATTTTCTTGCGTTTTCAGCCATTTGATACCAACTTGATCCTTTTTGGTCGGCAGCCAAAACGATTTCTTTTGTAGAGAGGTGCCCGAATATATAAATAAGGCTAGCCACCCCCCCCAGCATGATCGCGACAAGAAGTTTTTGTTCTAATGCAAGCTCCTTAAGAGCCACAAGCTCATCTCTGAAGATGAGAAAGAGATATTGGTAAGGTTTTAGTTTTGGAGGTAGCCGATCTTCCATTGAAACTACTTTCTCTGAACAGATTGATAACTTAATGATTATATGCCCAATGAATAAAAAGTCTGCATTGAATTATTCACGGTTATTAACTTATTAAATGTTACTGTCTAACAATAATCCTACAACTTTTAATCCGTTGGTCGTGGGTTCGACTTAAAGCAAAGCAAAAGCGGTGGACACTAACTTTGTGAAGCAAAGTTATGTGGGAGCCAATCCCGCCCGACCCACCAAGCTGGAACTCAAGCAATAAATTTGTCGGTTTACCCGACCTACCAGATATATGAAAGCCCCTTGAGAAAAATAAACCTATCGTTATTGATAGGTTTTTTCTTTTAAAGGCATTTGTAGAACTAGTAATTCAACATATCCATCTAATACTTTAATTTCAAAGGGCTTTTCTTTGGCCGAGGCAAAAATATTTTGCTTAGCACCAATAACAACACCATCAATATAGACCGCTCCACCAATTACAACTAAAAATATTCCATCTACATTATCTGCAGGCCTTACCAAATAAGATGTGAAGCTAGGCATCCTTAGCAAACCAATGCCAAGACCAACATCAGCCTCAAAATGATCCCAAGAAAATTCGGGAGACTTCAGACCCCATATCGATTGGGGTGTCGATGGTAAAAATTGCCTGCTAGTAAAATGATGTTTTGGCCCTTGAATAAATTGACTCTTTTTTTCCGGTAAGAATTTTGCCCCTGGATCATGCATGGATCTCAACGTTAAGTAATCGAGACCCAATGGGCCGGCAACTATCGGACCATATCCAGTGTAGGCACCAGCATAATGAACAATGTATGGACCTATGGTATGTCGACCAAAATATCCAGAGCCCTCTATAAATACCTGGAATTGATTCTGCACATGAAAATGGAGAGGGTTAGTAATGTTAGGCAGTTGCTTGATTAAATATGACTGAGGAGATCGACTATCGTCAATCTCTCTCTCAAAATAATCCTGCCGATAATATTTAAGACCGTTAGGTTGCTCATGATATGAAAGAGCCTCCTCTTGGTTTGCAATCTTTATCATTAAGATTCTTTCAGATATTTACTCTATTTTGGCGCCTGAGTCTCGAACTCTTTGCCCCCACTTCGTGTACTCCGTCTGAATGAATGTTGAAAATTCTGCTGGACTATTACTCTTAAGAGACTCAGATCCGAGTTCATTCAATCGCTTAATTACATCTGGGTCATCCAAGATGGCATTTAATTCCTTATGTAGCTTATCAATAATGGGCTTAGGGGTTCCGGCAGGCGCCAAAAGGCCTAACCAAGCACCGCCATTAAAACCTGTAAGGCCCTGCTCATCTAAAGTTGGCAAATCTTGCGCAAACTGTGAACGAGTCAGACCACCCGTTGCTACAGCCTTTAATTTCCCAGCCTTAATATGTGGCATCAGAGTTAACATCGTGTCAAAGGTCATATCGACCTGTCCAGACATTACATCAATTTGAGACTGCGCACTTCCTTTGTAGGGAATATGTGTAACATTAATTCCAGCTTGGCGCGTCAACATACTCATCAATAAGTGACTAGTACTTCCATTACCAATCGATGCATAGGTTAGCTGACCTGGATTTGCCTTGGCCTTTTCAGTTAATTGCTGAATTGTATTAATGCCAGTTTTAGGGCTAGTGACAAATACATATGGTAACCATGACACCAATCCAATAGGAGCAAAGTTCTTACGTGGATCATAGGTAAGATTGGTATATAGATTAGGGTTAATCGCTAACGGGGCAGTTGCACTCAATACCAAGGTGTACCCATCTGGCGCTGCTTTGGCAACAAATGCAGAACCCATACTCCCACCTTGGCCCGCTTTGTTGTCAACAATAAAAGTCTTACCAAATTTATTGGTAAATCTTTCTGCCAAAACACGTGCAACAGTATCGGTAGCAGTCCCCGGGGGAAATCCAACTATGATAGTGACCGTTCTATCAGGATAATTTGCAATCGACTGCGCGGCAACATTACCACCAAACAAAAGAATGCAGCTGATTACTACAAAAGATTTTATTAGCCTCATTTACGCCCCTTTTTTTAGGATTTTATTTACTTTCTACTATCGCCACAATTTGTCCTTCTGCAACCGTTTCTTCCTCAGAAACCTTTAATTCAATTAATGTCCCTGGCTCTTCAGCAATCACTGGAATCTCCATTTTCATGGACTCAAGAATCATAATAATGTCACCCTCCAGAATTTCTTCTCCGACTTGTTTTTTTATTTTCCATACTGAACCAGTTACCTCAGAGCATAATTCATTTTTTTTCATCATATCCTCTTAATTGTTATTTTTAGCCATAATTTCAGATAGCGAGTTCGTGTGAATCTTTCCACACTTAAATTCACTAGAATCTAAGGCCTGCAATAAAGCAGGAATATTATTTTTAACACCCTCGATTTCAAATTCCTTTAAAGCTTCTTTTAGACTTAATATTGCTTGCTCTCTTGTATTTTCGTACGCAATGACCTTAGCAATCATCGGATCATAAAAAGGCGTTACATCTCGGCCTTGTGCATATCCAGTCTCTACACGGATATTTTTGCTTGTCGGGGGACGAAAAATAGTCAATTTACCAGGTGATGGAAAAAAACGTTTGGGGTCTTCCGCATAGACTCTTGCCTGTATTGCATGACCTTCAATAGAAATATCTTTTGGCAAAACTACGTCCAATCTTGCACCTGCAGCTAATAGGATTTGTGATTGAACTAAATCCACACCCGTGACCTCCTCTGTAACGCCATGCTCCACCTGAAGGCGAGTATTCATTTCCAGAAAGGCGAAAGATTTATCTTCGCCCATTAGCATTTCCACAGTACCAATGTTGTCATACTGCATCTCGCTCATCACTCGAGTCACATTATCAGTAACCGAATCAATTACTTCCCTATTTATTCCTGGGGCACCAGCCTCTTCTATTACCTTTTGATGCCTTCTCTGTATAGAGCAATCACGTTCATATAAGTGACGTACCGAACCGTATTGATCACCTAATATTTGTATTTCTATATGCCTTGGGTACTCCAGGAGCTTTTCTAAATACACATCGGGGTTGGAAAAGCCTCTTTCAGCCATAGATCTTGCTCGCTCTACTGCCTCAAATAATTGAGCTTCATCATAAGCTGGAAGCATACCAATGCCACCGCCGCCAGCAGCTGGCTTAACTAAAACGGGATATCCAATCTTGCGCGCTGCTGCTGCAACTTTCGCCTGGTCAGGGGGTAGAACCTCTGAACCTTGCCCTACTGGTAATCCATATTGTCGAGCCAATTCTCTTGCTTTTGTCTTATGCCCCATCGCCTCAATCCATTTTGGACTAGGCCCTATAAATACTTTATCTAGGGCGACTACACCTGAGGCAAACCCAAAATTCTCAGATAAAAATCCATAACCAGGATGAATCGCATCAGCATTTGATTCTTGTAAAACTTTTAATATCCGGTCCTGATTAAGATAACTCTCTTTTGCGGGTGAGGCTCCAATATAATAGCTTTCTGAAGCATAAGCCAAATAGGGCGCTCCAGCATCAGCTTCAGAATAGACGGCAACCGAGGGAATTGACATTTCATTCAATGCACGTAATACCCTAGCGGCAACCGCACCTCTATTAGCAACCAGGACCTTATTTAATATCATAAATTTAATATGCTGTAGGCCATGTGCGCATTAAATGCTCGCCTACGCCATTGCTCAAACGCATACGATGCACTTCAAGCATGCGAATAAGATAATCGCGGGTTTCGCTCGGTAAGACTACGGATTGAACTGCATACATTGAGGCAATATCCCAAACATTACTCCCCTTAGCCATCTCAGTAACAGCTGCTTCATAGCCATCATCGCCTGGATTTAAGCCATGGACAATGCTAGTCGCAAAATTTGGATCCATAAAACTAATCTCAGCAGTTGGCCACGCTGCAAATTCATCAGAATTTCTCCCGCCCCCCATATTCAGATAAGCCTGTCCATAACTCTTACGCAAAACTACTGTAATTTTTGGGACTGTTGTAAGTGATACTGCGCTCATAAAATTAATAATTTTTCCTGGCGCGCGTTTACGCTCCGCATCTAATCCAATAATGAATCCAGGTGTATCAACCAGCATAACAATTGGGATATTGAAGGAATCGCACATCACGATAAAATTTGTTGCCTTCTCGCAAGCTTCGGTATCCATCGCACCACCCTTCACCAAAGGATTATTAGCAATAATGCCAACTGAATACCCATTTAAGCGTGTTAGCGCTGTTACTAAGACCTTGCCAAAACGAGGTTTCAATTCAAAATAACTGCCAGTATCAACAATTGCCTGGATTACTTTGCGAACGTCATATACCTGAGTTCTTTTTTCTGGCAACAAATCCAAAATATTAGTCATTTGACTACCAGAATCTTTCGGCACAGGATAAACAGGTGGAGCTTGTTTATGATGGGCTGGCATATAAGATAAGAATTCCTTGATTGCATCCAAAGCTTCCTCATCTGTTTCTACAACTCTATCAATGAGTCCAGTCGTTTCGCTATGAAGCTTCCATCCACCAATTTCCTCTGGGTCGACTTGCTCTTTAATTGCCAAAGAGACCAGCTGAGGACTAGATACGGCCATAATAGCGCCTTTGCGCATCACACTAAAGTCGGAATACCCCGTATACCAAGTAGAAGATCCGTAGCAATAGCCCAACACAGCACTTGCCCAAGGTGTTTCGCGCATTCTTCGGTATTGTGTAGGGTCATTACCCAACATAGAGCCCATACCTTTTGAACCCATCGTATCTGGCATCCTTGCACCCGAGGATTCGCCGAGAAAAACAATTGGCAAACCTCTTTGGGTTGCCACTCGCTTCATTTGCCCAATCTTTTTGCCGTTTGTAGCACTACTTGAAGCACCCTTTACTGTAAAGTCATTTGAGACTACTGCAACATCTCGACCGTCAATTTTTGCGTATCCAGTGATCTTGCCATCTGCTGGGGTCTTTTCTTTATCGGACTCAACAGCTGATGATGTCCCAAAGAGTCCAGACTCTATAAAACTATCCTGATCTACCAAATAAGAGATTCTCTCTCTTGCATTTAGGATGCCATCGTTTTTTCTTTGCTCAAGCTTTGCAGCAGACCCCATGGCCAAGGCTTTTATTTTTTTCTCATTATATTCTTGCAAAATCTTTTCAAATGCCATTGCTTTAATCCTGTTCTACGTTAAATTTTCATGTGCATAAATAATATGGTTCGCTTGAAGGCGGCTTAATTCCTCTTTCGAAAAACCACCAACTCGAGCAAGCACGGAAAGAGTATCTTCACCAATACGCTTTCCTGTATGCCGTATTTCCCCAGGCGTTCTTGAAAGTCGCGGGACTGGTGCAGCCATAGCAACTGCCCCTAGCTCCTCATCACTCACTTTTGATATCGCGTCTCTATCCTTGTAGTGAGGATCCTGGAAGATATCCGCCATATCAAAAATACGAATTCCTGGGACACTTGTAGAGTTGAGTTTTTCTTCAACAGCGTCAACACTCAAACTACTGGTCCATTGATTAATTAGACGATCCAATTCCAAATAATTTTTAGAGCGTTCTATTGCGCTATAAAAACGAGGGTCACTAACTAATTCTGGTTGCTTCATGCAATCTTCAGCCAATCTTTTAAATAAAGAATTGCCCATTGCCGTGATATGAACAAAGTGACCATCATTCGTTTCATATAAATTATTTGGAGTACTTCCTGGCAAACGAGAGCCTGTTCTATTAGCTATAACACCTAATTGGTCAAATGCTGAAATATGGGGCTCCATAAAACTAAAGGCGCACTCATATAACGCAGTATCTATAGTCTGCCCTTGCCCATCTTTAGCTCTTGCCAATAGTGCCATCACTACGCCAAATGCTGCATAAAGCCCGGTGATGTAATCAGTCAAAGAAACTCCAACCCTTGTAGGAGGGCGATCAGGATCTCCAGTGATATGCCTTAATCCACTAAGCGCTTCACCAATCACACCGTATCCAGTCCGCTGGCTATATGGGCCTGTTTGACCAAATCCACTAATCCTTGCCATGATCAAGCTGGGATTAATAGTCTTTAGATCCTCATAGCCTAGACCCCACTTCTCTAGACCGCCAGGTCTAAAGTTTTCAACGATCACGTCGATCTTTGGAATCAGCTTTCGAATAACTTCTTGACCTTCAGATGTTCTAAGATCAACTGAGATAAGTGACTTATTTCTAAAAATACTAGATGCATATAGTGACTTATCTTTAACGTGATGTCCCATCGTACGAACTGCATCTCCTTCAAAGGGCTCAACCTTAATTACCTCAGCCCCAAAATCGGCCAATAATCTTCCGCAAAAAGGACCAGCAATAGTTGATCCCATTTCGAGAACTCTATATCCCGATAATGGTCCACAGGTTTGATCTAATTTATTCATATTTAGCCCTACAAGACGAAACTTTCGTATCGTCGTAATGCATCCTTAGCGCTGCGAATATTTTGTCTTCTTAATTGTTCTGCAAGATCGGCATCACCACTTCGCATAGCACCTAAAACAGCTTGGTGCTCCATTAGGCCTATAGAAGCGCGTCCGGGTAAGATTAGAATTCTGCGGATAATTGCTTGGGTTTTTTCATAAACCATATCAAGCATATTGGTTAAAACTGGATTATTTGCAGCTAATAACATGCGTCTTCTAAATAATCCATAGCCCGCTATAAATGATTCGTAATCCTGATTCTCAATGTAGCACTTCATTTTGTCGTTAAAAAGATCCACGAGGTCTTGCCATGAATCTGGAGAAGCATTTTGGGTTGCTAATCGAGCGCACAATCCCTCTAAAACCTCTCGGGCGTCATAAATTTCGAATACTTGAGAAAGGTCTAGGCGAATTACAACTGAGCCACGGTTTGGAATACGCTCAATTAATCCGCGTTGCTCTAAGCCAATAAAAGCCTCGCGAATAATATTACGGGGCACTAGAAACTCTTCGGCTAACTCACTCTCTCCTAATTTAGCGCCAGGTGCAATCTCTTGCTTAGCGATGCGTTCACGCAAGATATTCTGAATATCCAAACTTCTTTTATTCGAAACAACAAGACCCAGAGCTGGCTTATCTTTACCTACTCTGATATTGCTCTGCGTTCTTTTTTCTTTGGAAATGACCATTTGTTTACCTTTTAGCCACTTTAATATTTTGATAACAATATTGTCAACAATTTTGTTAATATTTTGAGCAAGATCAATTATCCACCCTTATATATTGATTTTTTACTGGCTAAGCTATTGTTTTTAATGAATTTATTATTTAGAGGGTCCGCACCGGACACATGGTTTACACCCCGATAAAGCCCATCTTCGTACTTTCATTCCACGGCATAGAGTGGCCCCTCCTATGCCAAAAACTGTAAAGTATGTGTCCGGTATAAGGTATTAACTATGTGTCGAGTCGCACAGACATCATCCACAGATCTCGCTGCGATCTATTGGCTTAACTGTAGATCGAATATCTACCCATGGCACTGACTAGCATGGGGCTGGTGAGCCGTCTCTAGAGCACCCTAACCTACCTAATGAAGTCTGCTTACCACTAACGAATCACTGGTACAAAACCATCACGATTCGGCATTCTTACAAGTGGTAACGTTTTGGCATTCATGACCGCATCTTTATCGATGATCTTATTCATGAATAAGATATAAGCAGTAACTGCATAGACTTGATCATCACTTAATGACTGTGGAGAGTGATGTGGCATTGCGCGTTTATTGTAATCAAAGATGGTAGTGGCATAAGGCCAAAAACTCCCTACCGTTTTTACAGGATTCTGCGTATTAAAGCCACCGCCGCCGACCAAACGGTTAGCAAGTCCGCCTTGGCCTTTATCGCCATGGCAGTTTGCGCATTGTTGTTGGTATACAACCTCCCCAATAAGCACGGTTCCTGAGCCTGGAGGTAAGCCAGTCCCACTTGGACCAACATCAATATCCCATTTACGAATTTGATTTTCATTGATTGCAGTTCCTAAACCTACCTTACCAGAGACTTGAACATTATTACTACAAGCTAATAATCCCGTAAGAATAAAAAGCATAACGCATCGGTAATAGTTCTTAACGTCCATTGGTCACCTCGCCATTTGCAGCTACCTGCCATGGTTGAATTGCATTATTGTGATAGAAAGTATTTGCCGTTTTGACTGCAATTAACTTCTCCATGGTTGGCTGTACTTCACCACTTGCATCAACTGCACGACTCATCAAGACCGCAGGTGCGCCATCCCATATCCATGGAAAGCGAAAGCGCACTAATGATTTATCCATCACGGGGTCTTGCAGCATTGCCTCACCCCAAGTTTTACCACTATCCGTAGATACCTCAACGCGTCGGATCTTGCCATTCCCAGACCATGCTATACCTGAAATCTCATAAAAACCTTTAGCCTTTAATTTCATCATTCCAGATGGCTGAGTGATAACTGACTTCACTTCCATGGTGAAGGTAAATTGCAAGGCTTTGCCGTCTTCACGTAAGTCAGTGTAAGCTGAGGTCTCTTCGCGGGTTTGCCATGGCTCTACACCAAGCTTAAGTCGACGTAGCCACTTAATACTCATATTACCTTCGTACGTTGGTAAAAATAGTCGCAGTGGATAGCCCTGCTCTGCACGCAACATCTCGCCATTTTGGGCATAAGCCAGGATTGCATCATCGAGCATTTTGCTCATCGGAATACTACGGGTCATGGCAGCCCCATCGGCACCTTCGGCTAATACCCAAGTTGCCTCTGGTTTGATACCACACTCTTGCAGGATGGTGGAGACACGCACACCTGTCCACTCGCAACACGAAATCAGCCCATGAATTTGCTGGGCAGTGTTGTTGGCTGCTTTCTTGAGTTCTGCTGCACTATTGCCTGAGCACTCCATAAAGTAAATTCTGGATTCAGAAGGAAAGCGCAGGATATCGTCCATGGTGAAGATCATAGGTCGATCAACCAACCCATGAATTACAAGACGATGTTGCTCAGGATTAACGTCAGGCACCCCAGCATGGTGGCGCTCAAAGTGAAGGCCATTAGGTGTGATGATCCCATGTAAATTTTGGATAGGTGTACGAGAGCCAGTTAAAAAAAGGGGGGGAGGATTGGGTAAAAGCCGAACAACATTTTTTTCATATTTAGAGGGCAGCCCATAGGGCGGATTCACAAAGGTGGATCCCTGTGTCTTGGTCCATGGATCAATCTCTAGAAACGTATTAGACTGAGCGGTAACACTGTTGCTTACCAATGCACCGCCAACTCCAGCACCCACGGCTAAGGAAGTTTTTAGAAAACCGCGACGTTGGGTAAATTTTTTATTAGGTGACATACTCCACCATTTTTGATTATTGTGTCTTAGTAAAACAAAAAATACTTTAAATATCTAGTCGGGAATTACCCCTACGATAGACTGCTTTAATTTTTATAGTTGTAATTGCCTCTTTTTCGGCGGTACAGACCTCCACAGGAATGTAACCCAGATAACACAGCACATGTAAAGTATCGTGAAGAATTCAATGGTTAAGTCCCTGTATAGGATCTTACTGCGTTACCTTTCATGCAAAACTAATCCAATTAGCGCCCTAATTTGCATCTAATTGCAGCCCAGCATCTATTTAATAGATTCCGCTACTAAAAGATAAATTGATCATTTGGGTGGATTAAGATTGGATGCAAATTGACACTATTAGCTGTCTTAGCTCTAGGAACTGGTGGCGGTGGCTCAATAGAAGCTATTTTACAAAAGTGTCGATAGCGACTATGCTTTTAAGATCCCCTTTATTTCTAAAGGCAATAAAAAATTGTTAAAACTACTTATTTCATTCTGCTGTTTAGGTTTTTTATCACTTTCTACCTCCGCATTTGAAATATATGCCACAGGTAGTGGAGTTGAAGATTGTAAGTTTGTTCCTAGCCAGCAAAAATTTACAGCCGATCTACAACAGTTATTGATTGATCAAGGGACCAATGTCACGGTAGTGAATGGTGGGATAGACAAGAAAAAAATTTAGAATTTATCTGGCGTAATTTTAAGTT
>JBAXGQ010000045.1:0-12010 GCA_037139315.1 Burkholderiaceae bacterium | reverse complement strand
TTAATTAGTGGTTCAGAAGATTTAGCTGCCCCAGTAGCTGAATTTGTTGCTGTTAAAACAGCAATACAGAATAGTTCTTATTTAATGCTTGAGGCTGCACATATTTCAAATATTGAACGCGAAAAATATTTTACGTCAGCCGTGTCTAATTTTTTAAAACTTAACTTATCGACGTAGTCAACTAGAGAAACTTATAAATGGTCCAGAAACGACTTGGTGTAGCAGTAATTGGATATGGCTGGTGGGGCAAAACTATTGTTGCTACCCTGCAGGCCAACCCTTTAATAAAGGTTGAAATGGTGGTGGAGGTAGATCCTGCTATTTGTGCAAATGCAAAATTGCTGGGCGATAAAAATGATTTTATTGTTTCATCGTCGTTTGATGATGCGATTACTAGTACAGAAGTTGAGGCAGTAATTTTATGTACCCCCCATTTATTTCATGCACAGCAAATTAAAGATGCTGCTAAATCTGGAAAGCATGTATTTTGTGAAAAGCCTTTGTGCCTTACGTTTGCAGATGCAGTAGGATCAGTTGCAACCTGTAAGACTGCTAATGTGCTATTAGGCATTGGGCATGAGCGGCGCTTTGAACCAGCGATTATTGAGCTTCGGCGCCGCATCGTGAATGGTGATTTAGGTACTATTTTACAAATTGAGGGCAACTTTAGTCAGGATAAATTTTTTGCATTACCGCCAGATAATTGGCGCTTATCTAATGAATTGGCTCCATGTGGCCCTTTATCGGCAACTGGAATACATCTAGTAGATTTAGCAGTTGCTATTTTAGGACCAGCTAATAGTGCCTTAACGCGCTTAAACACATTGGCAAGCAATTTTGCTAATGGTGATACCTTGGCCATAATGTTGGGATTTCCTAGTGGGGCAACTGCGCTAATTAGTGCAATTTTAGCAACTCCATTTGATGGGCGCTTTGCTGTTTATGGATCTAAGGGGTGGATTGAGATAAGGGATCGAACTCATCCTGAAAATCCAACAGGTTGGGATGTCAGTGTTGTCTTAAGCGGTAAAGAGAAAGTGACTCATTTTGAGGAACCCCACACTGTAGTTCGTGCTAATTTAGAAGCATTTGCGAACGCCGTTCGTGGGGCATCATCATATCCAGTTTCTCATAAAGAACTACTTTCAACTGTAGCTGCTTTAGAGGGAATTATGAAATCAGCCGTGACTGGCCAAATTGAAAAAATACCCGTAGTTCTTAACGAGTACGAATAAAATGAATAAGTACTAAATACAATAAAAATTTAACGGAATATTGCGATGAAATATAGCACCTTCATGATGCCTTTGCATCCTCCGGGTCGTAACTTGGTAGAAACTCTTCATGAGGATCAGGAGGCAATTATTTTGGCTGACCAGCTTGGTTTTTCTGAGGCTTATGTTGGTGAGCACGTGACTGATGCATCGGAAACGGTAACATCATCAATGATTTTTTTAGCGTCATTAATTAACCGCACTACTAATATTAAATTAGGTACTGGCACAATTAATCTTCCGAATTCGCATCCAGCTAATGTTGCTGCGCAGGTTGCCATGTTAGACCACCTGTTACAGGGCCGTTTCATCATGGGCATTAGCCCTGGAGGCTTGATGTCTGATGCAGAGGTTTTTGGTAACTTCGATAAAGATCGAAACGCGATGTTTGTAGAGGGCATTAATACAGTTTTAAAAATCTGGGAATCAGATCCTCCATACAATATCGAAGGCGATTACTGGAATATTTCGGTGGAGAAAACAATGATTCCTGAGATCGGTCAAGGTTTTATTATGAAACCATTTCAGAAACCGCACCCACTGATTGTGGGCACTGCTGTTGCGCCATTTTCCAAAGGTGTTACCGAGATGGCAAAGCGGGGTTGGCAGCCTATTTCAGCCCCCTTTTTGATGCCTGAGTGGGTAAAAACGCACTGGCCTAAATATGTTGAAGGACGTGAGGCCATCGGAGCAGTAGCACAGCCTGATGAGTGGCGGGTTGCTAAAAGTATTTTTGTTGCAGATGATGAGACTACAGCAAAACGCTACGCGCTTGAAGAGGGCGGGCCATATCATTTTTACTTTAAACAATTGGTACGTAAATTAGTAGGCGGAGGAGGGCGAACGAATTTATTTAAAGTAGATCAAAGTATGCCTGATTCAGAAATAACTGCAGATTATGCAACGAAGCGTTTAGTTTTGGCCGGTACAGTTAACTCGGTAGTTGATCAAATTTTGGCCTTCAGAGAACAGATTGGTGAGTTTGGTCAATTGCTTTACGCTGGCCATGATTGGATGGATCCAGGATTAGCGAAACGATCAATGCACTTATTTGCCACAGAAGTGATGCCACGAGTAAACGCCGCCATCAAGTCATAAAGTTCGAATAAAGATATTTTAGGATTCTGCGAGGAATAAATGAATGAGTTATTAAGTGATCGAGTAACATATTCTGCAATAATTGACAGACAAAAACTCGTCTTGCCCGAATCTGCCCGAATGGTGGTTTGGTTGATAGTTAACATTGAACATTGGTCTATCGCAAACTCAATGCCTCGTACCGTACTAAGCCCGCCTATGGGGCAGCCATTACAGCCCGACCTACCTAATTGGGCTTGGCATGAGTATGGCATGCGAGTTGGGTTTTGGCGTATATTTGACGCCCTAAATCAACGTAAGATTATTCCCACCCTAGCGACTAATGGAATTGTTTGTACATCATATCCACGCGTAGCCGAAGCCGGACTGCAAAAAGGTTGGGAAATGATGGGTCATGGCTATATACAAGGGCCAATGCATAAATTACCTAATCAATTAGAATCGATTGAGCAAACCATTGAAGCGATTAAAAAATTTAGTGGGAAGGCGCCAGTTGGATGGGAGAGTCCTGGTTTAACAGAAAATGATGAGACTATAGACCATCTATCTCAGGCTGGTATTGAATACGTAGCTGATTGGGTATTAGATGATCAACCAGTTTGGATTCAGGCAAAACCAAATTCTGTTCTTTCAGTGCCATACACGGTTGAACTTAATGATATTCCAATGATGCTTTTGCAGGGAAATCGAGCTGATGAAATGCTCAGAAGGGGAATAGACCAATTTGAAAGGCTTTGGTCTGATAGTGAAAGTAATCCACGAGTAATGGCGCTGAGTGTTCACGCTTATATTACTGGTGTGCCCCATCGAATTACTTACTTTGAAAAATTGCTCGATTATATTCAACAGAAAGATGGAGTATTAATCAAAACAGGGGAATGGATTTCAGATTGGTACCGAAATCAAGTGCCAGCCCCAAAATAATGCTTAAATGAATGATTGATAAGGGAGGTTGCAATGGGTTTAAAGTTTATGGAGCACATTTTAATTTTGACCCATGATCCCGATGGTACAAGAGATTGGTTTTGCAAGCATCTTGGATTTCGCGATGGGTATCATCCCGATTTTGGTTTTCCAGTGCACTGGCTATATATTGGCAACCAAGATGTCATTCATATTGGTAAGGCAAAATTTTCTGATCATCAAGATACTTACTTGCGCACCCCCAGCGATAAGCAAGTTCATAATTCCCCATCTTCTGGAGCAATGGGATCTGGCAGAGTAGACCATATCTGCTTTAATTGCGAAGGAATCAATGAATTTCTCGAGCGCCTGACGAAAAATAATATTGAATTTAGCGAGCGTAAAGCACACAGCTCTAATTTATATCAATTATTTATGCGGGAGCCAATTAATGGCATCAAAATTGAGCTTAATTTTTCTGCTGAAGAGGCAGTACAGGCCGGCCGTGTCCCTGGCTGGACGGATGCCGGTGTCTCTGCTAAACAGGTTTTCTGATGTTATTTGTTAAGTTTATTTCCATACAGCCCCGTTGGCTTAATTAACAAGATAATTAACATCATGGCGAACGGTGCCATGATGGCCAGTGGAGCATAGATTAGCGATCCAATAGACACAACCTGACCCACAATGATTGATGAAATTAAGGTACCCTTAATACTGCCCAGACCACCAATAATGACAACCATAAACACAAATGCCAGAATTTCTAGTCCCATACTCGGATCAACCATAATTAGTGGCGCGTAAAGCCCGCCACCCAATGCCGAGAGCGCGCCTGCCAGTACAAAGGTAATGGTAAAAAGTCGTGAGGCATTAATGCCAAGTCCCTCAACGTGGTTCATGTCTTCAATACCAGCACGAATGGCTTTGCCAATAATGGTTTTATTAAGAAAAAGCCAAATACCGATATAAACTAAGCCCGCAATTGCAATAACTAAAATTCGATAGGCAGGAACATCGGTTCCCAGCAGGTCGATTTGATTAGCAAATGGAGGCTTAATAGGGCGCGGGATAACTCCCCAAATAGCTTTGATAATTCCAATTCCACCTAAGAGGATACCAAAAGAAGTGATCATACTAAATGTGAGTTCGCGTTCGTAGATACGTCTA
Organism: Burkholderiaceae bacterium; assembly: GCA_037139315.1. GTDB lineage: Bacteria > Pseudomonadota > Gammaproteobacteria > Burkholderiales > Burkholderiaceae > Polynucleobacter. The sequence continues at coordinate 7,565 of JBAXGQ010000045.1, read as the reverse complement.
AAAATTAGTCGCTCAACAATAAAGGCAACCAGACCACCCACCATAACCCCAGCAATAATACCCAGCCAAAAATTATTGCTTACGGTTACAACTGAATAGGTTATATAAGCACCAATCGAATAATAAAGTAATTGATCAAGGCTAATAATGCGCATTAATCCAAAGCACAGTGACAAACCAATAGAGATTAAAAAATAAATACTAGCTAGACTTAGACCAAAAATAACACCAGAAAAAAGTAGTTGAATATCCATTTATTTTGGTTTCTTTTTATTTAAATTCGAAACCCGCGCTTTTTCTAGCCATTTATTGAGAGCATTCTCAGCCCCCCCGTATAAACCACTGGAATTAGTTAGCATAATAAATACTAGAATGAAGCCAATAAAGAGCTCCCAATTACCAATCATCTTACTAATGACATCGCGAAGTCCGGTATAAGCGATAGTGCCAACCAAGGGACCAAATAACGTACCTACACCACCTAAAATAGTTACAACAATAGGATCTGCTGTGCGAGAGGGGCTAGTAATTTCAGGGCTAACTGAACCAAGATAGACTGCATAGAGACAGCCAGCGAGGGCTGTGCTGGTATTGGCAATCACAAAGGCCATTAAGCGAATACGAAAATTGCTATAGCCTAAAAATTGAAATTTAGTTTCATTAATTTTAGTAGCTAGACAGCAGGCTCCGAAAATAGTGCCATCAACGTATTTATAAAAAGCCCATAAAACAATGGCAATAAGTAAAGCGAAAATAAAAAAATCACTTGGTTTAGTTAGGTCTAAAATTGGAGTAGAAGTAATATTTGTTAAAAACCATAAACCATTATCGCCCTTAGTTATCTTTACTAAAACCTTTTGCATCATATAAAAAATAATGACTGCTAATGCTAGATTCACTAAGGCAAAATAATCACTTCGCAAGCGAACAAATAAAGGCGCTACTATGAGAGCAAAAATAAATCCAGCGGTAACTCCAGCGAGAATTCCAATATATGGATTTGTGCCAAAGTAAAATAAATAAAATGCTGTTCCATAGGCGCCAATTGCTAAGTAAGCAGGTTGACCAAAGGATATAAACCCTACGCGACCAAGCAGGAAGTTGCAGCCAATAGTGTAAATAGAAAAAATAAGTACTTCATTGACAAAGGGTAACGGTAGAAATAGGCGTCCGATTGCGACTAGCGAGAATGCAATGATAATTCCGCGCCACCAGCGCCATGCGTTTAACATTAAATAGCCTTATAGATAAGGTTCGCAAACATTTGGGGTAATTTCATCAGGGGTTGTTAATTCGGCCACTATCCGGCCTTCACGTATTGCATAAACACGATTAGCAAGGGCGCAAATTAAGGGTAAATTTTGTTCAACGATAACGATTGAAGTTTTTTTACTTAACTCAGTGAAGACATGACGTAAGTGAGTAACGATACTGGGCGCTAAGCCTTCGGTAGGCTCATCGATTAAAAGCAGTTTTGGGGCCCCTAAAATAGCCCTACCAATCATCAGCATTTGGCGTTCCCCACCACTTAAGAAGCCAGCTTTTCTATCTAGTAATAGTTTTAATTTTGGAAAATAATTAAAAACGGGCTCCCAGTTATAGTCTTTACTGGCATAACTTCCTAACTCTAAATTTTCTCGAACCGTTAGATCGGAAAATACTTTCTTATCTTGTGGCACATACTTAATACCAAGTTGTGCAATTTGGAATGGATGCAGGCCAACTAAATTATGGTTTGGTATGTTTACTTCGCCTGAAGAAAGTTTTATAAATCCAGAAATAGATTTCAGGAGGGTAGTTTTCCCCGAGCCATTCCGACCTACACAAGCAACAATTTCATTTGGAAAAACCTTAAAATTAATATCAAACAAAACTTTTGATTCACCGTAAGCAGCGTTTAATTGAATTACCTCTAAACTAGAGAATGAATTAGTCATTGCCTTCCTAGTCTGCTTCTATTTGCCAGTAACTACGTCTTACCTCTGGATGGTTTAGGCAATCTTCATATCCGCCTTCGGCAATAACACGACCCTCATGCATTACCATCAACCGCTCAACAAATTTTTCAATATGAGAAATTTTATGCTCTACCAACACAATAGTTTGCTTGCCAATATGACGGCGAAGTACTTCTAATACACCCCTAATTTCTGAGTCAGCAAGGCCCGCAAGTGGCTCATCTAATAAAAGTACTTCTGGTTCAGCTAAAACAGCCATAGCAATTTCTAGCCGCCTTTTTTCCCCGAGACTAAGATGTTGAACCTGGCGATCTTTTAGTTCAAGTAAATTAAAAGTTTCAAGAGTGCTTAGAATTTTTGGATTGTTATAAAACGATTTTCGAGTAGTTAGTAACAATTCTTTTGCAGAGGTCTGATGATTTGCACGGAAATAAACAAGAACCAGATTATCGGTAACATTTAAGTTATCAAAAGTTGAAGTTAGTTGAAAAGTTCGGGTAAGTCCTTTCGCAACCCGTTCTTGTGCGGTCATCCGAGTAATATCTTCCCCTTTAAGCGAAATACTACCTTCGTCAGGAAAAAATAAACCTGTTAGGAGGTTGAAAAAGGTGGTTTTCCCGGCACCATTTGACCCAAGAATTCCAACAATTTCAAATTCATTGACGGAAAAATTGACGTTATTAACAGCCTTAAGACTACCAAATTTTTTGCTTACTCCATGAGCCTGCAATATTGCTTTTGACATTAGTTTTTATAAAAATCAACCGAGCTAAGCCTAGGCGATATCTGTTTATTAGTAGCCTAATGATTTAAGGGATGGCATTACTTGTTCTCCACCAGCTGAGCCTATTACTGTAAAAAGATCCCATTCATTCTTTTGCTCTTTTGCGCCTTTCCCTTTAACTAAAAATGCAGCATATTTATACTCTGCTGCATGATCTTCTCTCCAGCGAGCGGCACCTTTAACGCCAGTATTAAATTTTCCACCATTAGTTTGAATTGCGGCAGCAGATTTGATTGGGTCGAATGATTTTGACAATTCAAATCCACGAAACATTTCTAAATATGCAATATAGGCTATTGCAGCATAGGCGTCGGGAGGGCGTCCATACTTTCCGCGGTAAAGGTCGGTAAATTCCTTGGCACTTTTAGCCAATTCCTTATCTGGAAAATTCTCTAGGTCATAGTAGAAGTAGTGCATTGCATACACACCTTCCAGGGCTTCTGGGGGAAGCCCTTTAGCAACTACATTAGTTATGAAAGCATTGAAGATTGTCATTTCTTTATTTAAACCCATTTGCTGCGCTTGTTTTAGAAGAGCAACAGCATCTGCAGCAAACTGGGCTGCAATAAACACATCTGGTTTTGCCGCCTTCACTTTTTGTAAAACAGTTGTGTAGTCTGCAGTGCCAAGCGATAATTCATCGTAACCAACAATTTCAGCGCCATATTCTTTGGCGGCAGCATATACGCCATCACGAATATCCCAACCAAAGCTATCTGCACGGGCTAGAAAGAAGATTTTTTTCTTGCCAAGAGTTTTGATTGCGGCTTGGCCTGCCATGTAGCCTACAGTCCATGGGCTATATGCAGTTGCAAAGGTCGTTGGTGATAACTTACCTTTTTCAAATGCTTCTTTAGCCATCACGCAGACTGGAAAGTAGGGTAGCGGATCTTTCTTCACCATGGCATTAATTGCATAGGCCAAGGGCGCAAAGGTTTGTCCACCCAAGCCTTTTACACCTTCATCAACCATATACCGATAACGGCGTACTCCTACGTCTTGCTTAGCTTCATCATCAGCAACTACACCCTCAACCTTAACTTTGCCATTGGGCATATTGAGGCCACCGCGCTTATTAATTACATCAATTGCTAATAAAGCACCATCTCGTTGGGTTTCTGCTACTGCAGCAAAGGTTCCAGTGAGTGGTAGCAGGATTCCAACCTTAACTGTGCTTGGGTCGGCTGCGTGAGCACTATTTAGAAAATTACTAAAAAGAAAGCTGAAAAAAAGCGGAAGGATATAAAGTATATTTTTCATAGTCACACTTTTCAAAAAATTGTCATTAAAGCATACAGTAAATCTAGGGCTTTAAGGGTAGATATAAACCCTTATATTTTGTTTGGCCGTGGAAGCTGGCCCGATTATTTTGTTGTATATTTAGTGAATCCGTTGCTCAATTTAAGGTAATTTTGACCTATTTTGATTGAGCTAAAAAAGGGAAGAGACATGAAACAAATTAATCTTGGAATTATCGGTACTGGTTGGTGTGGCGGCATTCGAGCCGAGGCAGCCAGAGCAAGTGCCCTAGTAAAAAATATTTATCTTGCCGAAACCAATGAACTTCGTCTAAAAGAAATTGCTGATTTAGTAGGGGCTAAAATAGCGACTACCGATTATCGTGAGATATTGAAGATCAAGGAAATTGATGCCATTATCATTTCTGCGACCCCAGAAACTACCCACTTTCCAATGGCTCGCGATGCTTTGTTAGCTGGTAAGCATGTTTTTTTAGAAAAGCCAATTGCTCTTGAGTTAGCCGAGGCAGATGAGTTAATTGTATTAGCTCGTAATGCTAATTTGAAATTTACCATTGGATATTCTCAGCGCTTTAATCCTAAATTTGCTTACGTAAAAAAATCAATAACCACTGGCGCTATTGGTAAACCTGTGAGCATTTTAGTTAGTCGGCATATTACTAGAGGTTTAGGTAAGAAGATTAGCGGTCGCGTTAAGTTATCACCTGCTGCAATGGAATCAACTCATGATCTTGATTTTGTCTTTTGGTGTTTAGAGCCCGCTAAACCAGTAAAAGTATATTCGCAAATAAATTATGGTGCAATGCGCGAGTCAACCGGTGCTGATGTGCCTGACTGCCAATGGATTACGGTAACTATGGATAGCGGGCTTTCTTTTGTAGTTGGGGGTGGCTGGAGTTTGCCTTTAGGATACCCGAATTTTTCAACTACTTGGATTGAGTTTATTGGTACTGAAGGCGCTGTAATGGTTGATGATAGCCATAAAGATGTGATGATTAATACCGTTACCAAAGGCATGCAATTTCCAATGTCAACCATGCCAGGAGAACGAGTTGATCATGTTTTTGCAGGACCTATGGCAACAGAAACGGTCCATTTTATTGAGGCTGTTGCTTTAGATCGGCCGGTATTGGTGACTGGTGAACAAGCTCGTACTGTGATGGAGGTCTATATGGCCGCCGATATTTCTGCCGAAACTGGCGATCCCGTTTACTTGCCTTTGTCGAAAGAAAAATTGAAGCTAGTAGCTAGTTAATTTATGCGTGATCGTCAGGCAAAAAATATTGGTTTAGCTATTGTAGGCGCGGGTCGCGTTGGGTTATTTCGTGGTGAAGTAGCTGCACGCCATGCGCAAGTGGGGTGGATTGGTATAGCGGAGAAAAATCCCGAGCGAGCAAAGTTTGTCGCTGAAAAATTGAAGGCAGATTTTGTTACCTCTGACTATATGGAGTTACTTAATCGACCCGAGGTAAATGCCACAATTATCTCTACCGATGAGCATTTACATGTTGCTCCAATCTTAGCCGCAGTTGAACGCAAGCATTCATTATTGATTGAAAAACCGTTAGCAACTGATTTAGCTGATTCAGCTGAGATTCTTAAGGCAATAGAAAAGGCAGGTGTTGATGCGGTTGTTGGTTATACCCAGAGATTTCGTAGACGCTGGTTAGCCGCCAAGGAAAAGGTAAGCACTGGCCAATTAGGCGATGTTACGCTGGTTTCCTCTAGGGCTTTTATGAATAGACTAGTGGCAATTGATAACTATAAGCGCACTGATCAACCTGAAAAAATTTCGCCCATGGTGATTTCGGGTACGCATGCTTTAGATATTGTGATGTGGATGATGGAGGATAAAACCCCAGTAGAAATTTATGCTCGATCAATAGATAGAGCACTTGGTCCTGAGTGGAAAGGAATAGATGCAACCGCTGGTGTAATTACTTTTTCAGATGGAACTATTTATCAGTCGACAATATCTTGGGCTTTACCGATAGTTTGGCCGGGGGCTGTCTATAGCTTAGATATTGGTATTGTAGGAACGGAGGGCGTTCTAACCATTGACGATACCCATCGTGATATTGTTTTAGCAACTAGCAAATCGCAAAGCGAGGGCTATGCACCCGACGCCGCCCGTCGTGTCGATTTCATGGGTAGCTATCCTCCTGGGGATATTGCCTTAGGCGAATTGCGTGGACCCATGAGAGAAGAAACAGAGTCATGGCTCAATCGAGTCTCATTAAACCTTCCTACACCAGCTGCAACGGCAGCGGAAGCTCACCGAAATTTAATGCTTACCAAGGCTTTTGATTTATCTGCGCGCTTAAAAAAACCCATTTCTTTACCAATTTTGTCAGCAGACGATATTTATTGATAGCCTCTATTTAATTTTGGAGATTTATGAATAATTACCTGAAATATAGAGTCAGTTTTTTTAAAAAAATAGCTTGCTTGCTTGTCTTAGTAGGTCTGCATATTACTGCCGAAGCGCAGCCTGTTTCGTACCCAAATAAACAAATCAAACTGATTATTCCTTTTGCCCCTGGTGGGGCATCAGATTTTATCGGTAGAATTATTAGTGTCAAGTTAAGTCAAATTCTTGGCCAGCAAGTGGTTGTTGATAATCGTTCTGGTGCGGCTGGTAATATCGGCATGGAGGCAGCTGCAAAATCAGCTCCCGATGGATACACAATCTACCTGGGAAATATTGGCACTATTGCTATCAATCCTGCTATATTTCCAAATCTCAATATTAACCCCTTGCGTGATTTCATACCGATTGCCCAAGTAGTTGATGTTCCAAGCGCCTTAGTAGGCAATATAGACTTTCCTCCGAATAATGTGACGCAATTAATTACTTATTTGCGAGCCAATCCTGATAAATTTAATTTTGCTACTCCAGGGGGTGGCAGTGCCAACCGCCTTGAGATGGAAGTTTTTATGAAGCTCACAGGAACCAAGATGACACATATACCTTATAAGGGCGGCGGCGGTCCAGCAGCCGTTGGTTTGATTGGTAGCGAAACTCAGGTTATGTTTAATACACTTCCCTCTGTTAAGCAATTTATGGTTGCTAATAAACTTAAAAGCTACGCTGTTACAGGGCTAACTCGCCAACCAGGACTACCTAATGTGCCTACAATGATTGAGCTTGGATACCCTGAATATAAAACGGGTTCTTGGCAAATGATCATGGTACCTATAGGAACACCAAAAGATATTGTTAATAAACTCTTTGAAGCCATAACTCAAGTAATGACAATGCCAGATGTGGTTGAGCGCATTGTGAATGGTGGGGCGAATATAACTTTAAGTAAGTCTCCGGTTGAAGCTAAAGATTTTGTCGCAGCCGAATTAAAAAAGTGGAGCGGTGTAGTTAAAGAATCTGGAGCCGTTTCAGATTAAGATCTTCTCGTCAGAAAATCTTACCTTTTTTATATCTCTGCGCCTAGGATTAAGGCTTTATTTGAGGTGATCTGACTTGATTTTTAGTAACACTCCAAAAGAGAGGAAATTTGACAATTTAATACTACACCTTTAAGTTCAGTAACTTTGCTGCATTGCCAC
>JBAXGQ010000044.1:0-12289 GCA_037139315.1 Burkholderiaceae bacterium | reverse complement strand
GTAATCGAAGTGACCCAGCCAGTTTGGAACCCTTTTTCATTGAGTAAGGGGGCGGCATAGGTACGCGTATTGATGCGCGAGCCATTACGGCGCTGAAGTTCACCTTCAATTCCTGATTTCATTAATTGATGATTCTGCTCCTGTAAGACCCGTTCCATATTGGTGCCCAGCTGATCATGCTTATCAGCGGGCCAGAAAGGAAAGGGCGGAACCAGGCCAATTAACTCGTCACTCTGATAGCCAACCATTTCACAAAAAGCCCGATTCACATAGGTAATGCGCTTATCCATATCATGAGCACGAATTCCGACCGGAGTGGAATCTTCCAGCGCGCTCCGAAAACTCGTTTCAGAGCGCAAGTTAGCTTCAATTTTATTGCGCGCCTGGATTTGTTTTAAGACTGACCACAAACTCCAAATAACGAATGCACTTAAACCAATAACAACCCCAAGGAGCATTCTAAAAGTGAGGTTAGTTGGCGGTGGATAGGTATCGACTTTTAAAATTAAAGTGGGACTAAAAGCACCCAACTCAAGACTAGTTTCATTGCTAAGCGCTCGAGTGGGTGTATTTCGATCCGATGAAATTGCCAGCACACTACCTGAATAATTTAATAAGGAAAAGCGATATTGACTTTTGAGTTCCGTCGGAATAATGTGCTCTAAAATTCCATGGCCGCTGTAAAGGACTGCCAGAATACCGGCGCCTTCACCTTCGATGGTGGTGGGCACGGTCTGCCAAAATACCGTTTGACGTTCAAGTGGAATAGGCTGGTCAGTATTCGACTGCAGGCGAATTATTTCGCTATACGCCGGGCGATTCGTTTCTCTACTGAGAATGATCGCGCGTTTCAGTTGCCGCTCGATGGTTTCGGCATTAGGCGATTGGTCAAACCAATCAGTGGCTTGCGACGGTAAGGGAATCATCCATTGTCGTAAATTATTTTCATTAAACCAAATTAATTGGCTAATTTCATGGTTATTAGCGACAAATGCTTCTGCCTGCTTTAATACCTTGTCTTGCGCATTACGATCATTGTTGGTCTTAGCGAGATCTTGACTGATCGCTACCAATGCTTCTGAGTTTGTCAAAAAGCGTAATTGAATTCGCTGCTTTACAAAAGAGAGTTCTCTGAAGAGGGCATTTTCTTGTTGGGAACGCTCTTGCATTTGTAGCGTACCAAGAATAATTCCCATGGTTAGCGTAAAAATAATAATTGCCACTAAGGGCGTAAACACAATGCGGGATGCCCGTAACTTCGTTAAAAAGTGACGAGAAAAGAGTTTGCTTAGTAAAAGTTGAAAGGGTGAGCGCATGGGGCTTTTTAGTAATTACCCTTATTCTGCCTGATTCCCAAGTTGCTTTGCAGCGCAATATAATTCCATATTATGATAAATACTATCATTATGTGGAATATTTCTTGTCAATATAAATTTCTATTCTTAAAATTCAGACATAAAGTGAAGTTCAGTAGCATTACATATCACTATGGAGATATCAGATGGCAGCAGTTCCAGAACAAATATTGGGGCAACCTATTGCCAATACGAAGGATGAAGATCCAGGCGAAACGCAAGAGTGGTTACAAGCACTTGACGGTGTAATTCGGACTGAAGGCGCTGAACGAGCGGCGTTTTTAATTGATCAACAAATTTCCCACGCCCGCGTGAGCGGTGTTAATCAAGCCTTCCATGCTGAAACGCCCTATATCAATACGATTCCAGTTGAGTTACAAGTGCGCTTACCAGGCGATCAAAATATTGAGCATCGAATTCGTTCCTTTACCCGCTGGAATGCAATGGCGATGGTCTTGCGGGCGAATAAAGATACGAATGTAGGCGGGCATATTTCTTCGTTTCAATCGGCAGCGACTTTATACGACGTCGGTTTTAATCACTTTTGGCATGCCCCATCTGAGCAGCATGGTGGCGATCTCATTTTTGTTCAAGGACACTCTGCGCCTGGCATCTACGCTCGTGCTTTTATGCTGGGTAGGCTTGAGGCTAGTCAGTTAGATCATTTCCGCCAAGAGGTTGGTGGTAAAGGTATTTCGAGTTACCCCCATCCTTGGCTGATGCCTGATTTCTGGCAATTTCCCACGGTCTCGATGGGTCTCGGCCCCATTATGGCGATCTATCAAGCGCGCTTTATGAAGTATTTAGAAGATCGCGGATTTGCTGTGACTAAAGGTCGCAAAGTATGGGCTTTTTTAGGTGACGGTGAAACCGATGAGCCTGAGTCGCTTGGCGCTATTGGGATGGCGGGTCGAGAAAAACTAGATAACCTCATTTTTGTCGTGAACTGTAATTTGCAGCGACTTGATGGACCTGTGCGTGGGAATGGCAAGATTATTCAAGAACTTGAAGGCGAATTTCGTGGTGCGGGCTGGAATGTCATTAAGGTAGTTTGGGGCGGTCATTGGGATGCTCTGTTTGCGCGCGATAAAAAAGGTATTTTGATGCAGCGTTTGGGTGAAATTGTTGATGGACACTATCAAACGATGAAGTCTAAGCACGGCGCTTATGTACGTGAAATTGTGTTTAATACACCTGAATTAAGAGCGCTAGTGGCCGATTGGAGTGATGATGACATTTGGAATTTAAATCGCGGCGGTCATGATCCCCATAAAGTTTATGCGGCGTTTTATGAAGCAGTTCATCATGAAAATCAACCGACGGTAATTTTGGCGCACACGATTAAGGGTTATGGCATGGGTGGCTCAGGCGAAGGCATGAATATTGCCCACCAGGCTAAAAAAATGAATCCCGAAGATGTGAGGCGATTCCGTGACCGCTTTGATATTCCGGTGAGCGATGCACAACTCGATGAAATTCCACTAGTGAAATTTGCTGAGGGTAGCCCTGAATTAGAGTATATGCGGGCACGTCGTAACGAGCTCGGGGGATATTTACCACAACGTCGCTCCAAAGCTGAAAGTTTGCCAGTACCCGCTTTAGAAACTTTTGCGCCACTTTTAGAAGCGACTACTGAAGGGCGAGAAATATCGACGACGATGGCCTTTGTGCGGCTGCTCAATATTGTGATTCGCGACAAAATTTTAGGTAAGCGTGTAGTGCCAATTGTGCCCGACGAATCGCGTACCTTTGGGATGGAGGGAATGTTTCGTCAGCTGGGTATCTGGAATCAATTGGGGCAGCAATATACCCCTGAAGATCATGATCAGTTGATGTTTTATAAAGAAGATAAGCATGGCCAAATTTTGCAAGAGGGTATTAATGAAGCAGGCGGCATGTGCGATTGGATAGCAGCTGCGACAGCATATTCGACGCATGGCGTACCGATGTTACCTTTTTATATTTTTTACTCGATGTTTGGCTTTCAGCGGATTGGCGATTTAGCCTGGGCGGCAGGGGATATGCGCAGCCGCGGATTTTTGCTTGGTGGTACTGCTGGCCGAACCACCTTAAATGGTGAGGGCTTGCAACATGAAGATGGCCATAGCCATGTATGGAGTGCAGCAGTGCCTAACTGCATTAGTTACGATCCCACTTTTGCTTTTGAATTAGCGGTAGTGATTCAGGACGGTATGCGCCGGATGCTCACTGAGCAAGAAGATGTGTACTACTACATCACCCTCATGAATGAAAATTATGCTCACCCAGGAATACCTAAGGGTGCTGAGCAAGACATCATTAAAGGGATGTATAAGTTACAAAGTATTGGTGAAGCTAACGCGAAATTGCGTGTACAGCTATTAGGTTGTGGCACTATTTTCCGTGAAGTGATCGCGGCAGCCGAGCTCTTGCAAAGCGAATGGGGTGTCGCTTCTGATTTATGGGGCTGCCCAAGCTTCACTGAGTTAGCACGCAATTGGAATGCTGTTAATCGCCATAACCTGTTGAATCCGGCAGCAGAGCCCAGTTTGTCGCATGTAGAGATCTGCTTAAAAAATACCGAGGGTCCTGTAATCGCAGCAACTGATTACATTCGCATGTTTGCTGAACAAATTCGCCCAGCGATTCAAAATCTGGGTCGGCGTTATGAAGTGTTGGGAACCGATGGCTTTGGCCGGTCGGATACGCGTGAAAATTTACGACAATTTTTTGAGGTCGATCGCTATTGGGTTGCTATTACTGCCTTGAAAGCACTCGCAGATTCTGGTCAATTAGCGCGGCAGAAAGTGTCTGAGGCCATTCAGAAGTATGGCATTGATACCAACAAGCCCAATCCATTAACAGTTTGATGTCCAGCCTAATCCACAGTTAAGTTTCTTATGAGCCAATTAATTGAAGTTAAAGTTCCCGACATCGGTGACTATCAAGATATCCCCGTCATTGAGGTGTTAATTCAGCCCGGTGATGTAATTGAGAAAGAGCAATCCTTAATTACATTGGAGTCGGATAAAGCGACTATGGATGTGCCTTCTTCGCATGCTGGCGTAGTGAAGGAAGTAAAGGTCAAGGTTGGCGATCATATTTCCGAAGGTGGGTTGGTTTTACTACTCGAAGCTGCAGAAGCAACAGCAACTCCCTCAGTTGCAGCAGCGCCTAGTCATGCAGCGGCGGCTCCTCCAACACCAGTTGCACAAATGCCTACAGCTTCATCTGCACCCGTAGCTACTCCCGCACCTGCTGTTACGCAAACTCATGCCGCCACCCCAGTAACTGCATCTAGCCCAATTCGGGATAGCGAATTATCGGAAAATGGGAGTCATGCTAGTCCTTCGGTACGCAAGTTTGCGCGAGAATTAGGGGTACAAGTTGCCTTAGTAAAAGGCTCTGGTCCTAAGGGCAGAATCACCCAAGAAGATGTGCAAGCTTTTATTAAAGCCGCCATGAGTGCGAATGCCGGCGGTAATTCTGGCGGGCAAGCTACGGGCTTAGGTAATTTCAATCTTTTACCTTGGCCTAAAGTGGACTTCACTAAATTTGGTGAGGTTGAACGCCAACCCCTATCACGAATTAAAAAAATCTCTGCCGCAAACTTAGCGCGTAATTGGGTGATGATTCCTGCAGTTACTTATCATGAGGATGCCGACATTACAGATTTAGAAGCTTTTCGTATATCTACTAATAAAGAAAATGAAAAGCAGGGTAAAAAAATTACCATGCTGGCTTTTTTAATTAAGGCAGCAGTTGCGGCGCTGAAAAAGTATCCTGAATTTAATAGTTCGCTTGATGGCGATGATTTGGTCTTGAAAAAGTATTTTAATATTGCCTTTGCTGCTGATACGCCCAATGGCCTGGTTGTGCCGGTCATAAAAAATGCCAATTTAAAAGGTATTTTTGAAATAGCTCAAGAAACCGCTGAATTAGCAGCGCTGGCTCGCGAGGGTAAATTAAAGCCCGATCAAATGCAGGGCGCAGGTTTTACTATTTCTTCTGTAGGTGGTATTGGCGGCACCGCTTTCTCACCGATTGTCAATGCGCCCGAAGTCGCTATTTTGGGCGTGAGCAAGGCAGCTATGAAACCCGTTTGGGATGGCAAGCAATTTATTCCCCGTTTAATCTGTCCTTTGTCTTTAAGTGCTGATCATCGCGTTATCGATGGTGCCTTGGCAACTCGCTTTAATGCGTATATTGCCCAATTGCTCGCTGATTTTCGGCGCGCTGTACTGTAAGGATCGTCGATGAGCAAGCAAGCCCTAATAGTGCCTGATATTGGCGATTATGCTGATGTGCCGGTAATTGAAGTATTAGTAAAGGTAGGCGATGTAGTTGAAAAAGAACAGCCCTTATTTGTTTTAGAGTCAGATAAAGCCACGATGGAAGTTCCGGCAGAGCTCGCTGGAAAAATAGTCAGCCTAGCAATTAAGTTAGGCGATAAAGTCGGTAAGGGCACAGTGATTGGCGAGATCGAGGTCACAGCAGAGGCATCTTCTACGGTGCCGGCTGAGCCAACTACCCAGTCGCCTGCGCAAGCAGCGCCATTACCGACAGCTACTACTTCAGCTACTTCAGCTTCAGCGCCTAGACCAGCAGGGCAATATAGCGGCGCAGTACAACATGAATGTGAAGTTCTGGTTTTGGGTGCTGGACCTGGAGGATATAGCGCCGCCTTTCGTAGCGCTGATTTAGGCATGAAAACAATTTTGCTAGAGCGTTATGCGGCCTTAGGCGGTGTTTGTTTGAATGTGGGCTGTATTCCTTCAAAAGCCTTACTCCATACCGCCGCAGTGATGGATGAAGTGAAATCCATTTCTCGTCATGGCGTTCGCTATAGCGCTCCGGAAATTGACCTCCCTGAATTACGCACTTATAAAGAATCCGTCATTGGTAAGTTAACTAGTGGTCTGGCTGGAATGGCCAAGGCCCGTAAGGTGACTATTGTGCGTGGAGTGGGGCACTTTCTTGATGCGAATCATGTGCTCGTTCATTTAACTCGTGGCGATGGTAAAGATTTAAGTGGCGAACAAGAAGTGATTCGTTTTCAAAAAGCGATTATTGCAGTGGGTAGTCAGCCTGTCCATTTACCATTTTTACCGAGTGACCCACGGATTGTAGATAGCACCGGCGCATTGCAATTAACGAGTATTCCCAAGCGCATGCTGGTGATTGGCGGCGGCATCATAGGCCTGGAGATGGCGACCGTTTATAGTGCCCTTGGTTCTAAGATCGATATTGTAGAAATGTTAGATGGCCTGATGGCTGGCGCTGATCGGGATTTAGAAAAGGTTTGGGAAAAACAGAATGCAGGGCGTTTCGAACATATTTTCTTAAAGACCCGTGCTGCCAAGGCAGAGGCAAAGCCAACTGGTATTGAAGTTACATTTGAAGGTGAGCATGCTCCTGCCACCCCGCAAAGTTACGATTTAGTATTAGTAGCAGTAGGACGCACGCCGAACGGCAAAAAAATTGACGCTGCTTTAGCGGGCGTGCAGGTTGATGAGCGCGGATTTATTGCAGTTGATAAACAAATGCGCACCAATGTACCGAACATTTTTGCGATTGGTGATTTAGTGGGGCAACCCATGCTGGCCCATAAAGCTGTCCATGAAGGGCATGTAGCGGCGGAAGCAGCTGCAGGTCAAAAATCGTATTTTGATGCCAAGCAAATTCCTTCGGTTGCCTATACCGATCCTGAAGTTGCTTGGGCTGGTTTAACAGAAGAGCAGTGCAAGGCGCAAGGCGTTGCGTATGAAAAAGGCATCTTCCCTTGGGCTGCAAGTGGTCGGGCGATTGCCAACGGACGCGATGAAGGCTTTACCAAATTACTCTTTGATGCCACCACCCATCGCATTATTGGCGGCGGCATTGTAGGTACACACGCCGGTGATTTAATTGGTGAGGTTTGCTTAGCGATTGAATTGGGTGCCGACGCGATTGATATTGGCAAAACGATTCATCCACATCCCACTTTGGGTGAAACAATTGGTTTAGCTGCTGAAGTACAACATGGCTCGTGCACCGATTTACCCGCGCAGCGGAAGAAATGAAAAAAGCCCAGTGAATCCTGGGCTTTAATCGTTTTGCTAGTAAATAGCAGTTTGAAGTGGCTTACTTGCTTTTGCCACCCTTAGCTGACTTTACTGCTTTATCTGCTGCTTGCATAACATTGTCGGCAGCGGTATTTAAATTGGTTTGCGCAATATCGATTGCATGCTTAACCGCTTTTTGGCTATTTTCAAATACCGTGCTCGCTGAGGCAATGGCTTGCTTCATTGCGTTTACAGCCGCTTCAGATCCAGCGGGAGCGCTTTTAGCCCAATCATCTACCATTGACTGAATTTTCTTTTGGCTTGCTTGAATTTCTGCTTCAGCAGATTGGCTAAAGGAGCTTTGGGTCTCATGGGCTAAGTCATAGAGGTGACGGCTATAAGCCATAATTTTTTCAGCCATTGGCTTCACTGTATCTGCTTGGTGAGCGAGCAGTTGCTGAATATCTTTAATTTCTAAGGCTTTTTTGGCATTACCTAAGCTATCAGTAAGACTCGATTTTGCAATTTGCATATTCAGCTCAACTAATTTCTCAATGCTTTTTAAGGCTTGACCGGTGAGGCCACTTAAAGTTTCTAGATTCGCTTTTTGGGCTGCTGCTAATTGTTCTGGGGTCAGGTTCATGGTTGCTCTCCGTTTTTCAATTAATAAAAAGGCTGTTGACGATCTTTTATTGTCTTATTAGCCCAAGGGTTATACATTTAATTTTTATAATTATAAAGCATAATTGATGCAATGCAACAAATATTGATTTATTTGCCACTAATTTAAAAAATTTGAATGATATCAAGTAAATATGCGAATAAGGTAAACACCTTTAACAAAAAAGGCTAATTTAGGCTTTGCGCCTAAAATAACGACCATGATCCCTTTTTTGCTTCTAGTAGCAGCTAATTAACGCAATGCGCTTTTCACTAGAGGCCACCATGGGGCCCATTTTTGTCCTCCTTTGGAGTACCGGCTTCATTATTGCTCGCCTCAGCATGCCTTATGTCGAGCCGGCTACCTTTTTGCTTTGGCGCTTCATGGGCGTCTTATTGGCAATGAGTATCCTCAGCTTCATTTGGCGTCCTGTTTGGCCCAAATGGCCTTTAGCCGGTCATATTGGCGTGGCAGGGGCCTTATTGCAGTTTGGATATCTGCTGGGAGTTTGGTGTGCGGTACGCTTTGGCATGAGTGCTGGTCTGGCCGCCCTC
Organism: Burkholderiaceae bacterium; assembly: GCA_037139315.1. Taxonomy (GTDB): domain Bacteria; phylum Pseudomonadota; class Gammaproteobacteria; order Burkholderiales; family Burkholderiaceae; genus Polynucleobacter. The sequence continues at coordinate 3,696 of JBAXGQ010000044.1, read as the reverse complement.
ATTGTAGGTTTGCAACCCATCTTAACGGCCTGGTGGTCTGCATGGGTGTCTGAACATGTAACCCCATGGCAATGGCTTGGTTTGGCTTTAGGGTTTACCGGCGTCGCTTTTGTTGTGTTTGAAAAGACCCTTTTTGTGCACTTACCAGTAGCGAGTTACTTGTTGATTTTTGGCGCCTTACTATCGATTACGCTTGGCACCATGTACCAGAAAAAGTTTTGTGCCAGCTTTGATTTACGAGCTGGATCACTCATACAGTTTGCCGTCGCAGCGGTGCTCACCGCGATTACTGCCGCTTTATTTGAAACTGGCAAGATGGTGTGGAATTGGCCTGTTGTGATTGCCCTGGTATGGGCAATTGTGCCCTTATCGATTGGTTCGGTAAGTTTGTTGTTTTTATTAATTCGTAAGGGTACAGCTACCCGGGTAACGAGTTTGTTGTATTTAACCCCGCCAACGACTGCAGTAATGGCATGGATTGGGTTTGATGAGCCGTTAACGATACTCATGCTAATTGGCATTCTTTTAACCATGGCAGGCGTGCTGATGGTGAATCAAAAAGCAAAAGTCATTCTGCCCTAGTGCTGTTTTTTTAGGGTTGGTTTGTATAAATAGATTGCTTAGTTGAAAAAGTATTTATCATGCTGTGATTCAGGTAGAAAGAAAGTTGTCTTGATGGGTTTTCAATTTATTTTTAGTGTGCAGCGTTTAGCCGTATTTCAGAGGTGGTGTCTTTGCGCCATAGGCGTTTTCTTCTTTATCGTTTTGAGTAGCTTTATTAGTAATCCCGCTTGCGCACAAAATAACAGCACAACTACTAAGAAAAAATCCCCTACACAAGCCGCTGCCCCAGTTGCAGCAGCAAACAATAAATCAACACCCAAAGCTAGTACTAAAGTTATCGTAGCTAAAAAGCCCAAGCGGGTACGCATCACAGTGACCCGTCAGCCTCCGTCAAGTGCCGTTGCTGAAGTTGCGCGACCCTCCTTTGCGACAGCCTTGGGTTTGCGTGGTCAGCATGATGAATTAAGTTTGAAGTCAAGTGTGGCTTTAGTCGTCAATCAAGATACAAAAGAAGTTATTTTCGAAAAAAATCCAAATGTGAGTTTGCCCATTGCTTCGATTACTAAGTTGATGACGGCGATGGTGGTTCTTGATGCAAAATTACCGCTCGATGAAATTTTAGTAATAAATGCAGAGGATGTGCAAAGTTACAAGCATTCCCGTATCGCTTTAGGTTCTGCATTTAGTCGTGAAGATTTTTTACGTTTAGCCCTCATGTCTTCAGAAAATCGGGCAGCTTATACCCTTGGGCGCAACTATCCTGGCGGCATGAACGCTTTTGTTGCAGCGATGAATCGTAAGGCTAAGGAGTTGGGAATGGTAAATTCCAAATACGCTGACCCCACGGGCTTAATGAGTGAAAATGTGGCTAGTGCAGAGGATTTAACCCGGATGTTAAGTGCTGCATATCAATATAAATTAATTCGTGAGTTTTCTATCTTGCCCGAACAAACGATTGTGATTAATAATCGGCCACAAAAATTTTTAAATACCAACCGCTTAGTGCGCTCTGGCAATATGGATATTGGCTTGCAAAAAACCGGCTTTATTAATGCCGCTGGTAAGTGCTTAGTAATGCAAGCGCGGGTCAATGGCGTACCGTTGTTATTAGTTTTTTTAGATTCTGTTGGCACGCAGTCACGCTTTGCCGATGCCGAGCGGGTGCGAGATTGGTATGAACGTATGCCCTCAGGCGCGGCGCCAGCTAAACGCCAATTAATGTAAGGCTAGAAAATGACTTTAATGATTTGGTTTAGGTTTAAAACCAAGTCCACGAGAGATTTGCACCGCAGTTTCTTGGAGCGCCTTCAGCCAGTCTGCCTGCATCCGATCGGTAGGAGCGCTTAACGATAAGCCGGCAACTAATTTCCCACTATCGTCAAAGATGCCGGCAGCCAAGCAACTGACTCCTAACTCAAGTTCTTCATCGTCGCGGGCGTGACCTAATTTTTTTGCTTTACTCAGTTCAGTTTCAAGCGTGTTGATTTCGGTAATACTATTGCGAGTATGGCCCGTTAAACCAGTGCGGGTTGCGTAGGCACGCACTTGTGGTACTTCATCGCTAGCTAAAAAGAGTTTACCCACCGAGGTTAGGTGGAGGGGCGCCCGCCCACCAATTGCACGTACTACTTGCATACCTGAACGTTCACTGTAGGCGCGATCGACGTAAATAATTTCATCTCCTTGACGCAGCGAAAGATTAACGGTTTCACCGGTCAGTTTATGCAAGGAACGCATGGGTATTTGGGCCGCTTCACGCACCGATAAGCGTGCTTTAACCAAATTGCCTAACTCTAAAAGTTTTAGGCCCAATCGATACGTGCCCCCATCACCCCGTTCGACGAGGCGACACGCGACTAAGTCATTGAGAATGCGATGCGCGGTTGAGGAATGTAGACCGGTTTGCTCGGCTAGCACTTTGAGTGGGCTCGCTTCCTCTTGCTCGGCTAAGGCATCTAGCAAATTCATCATACGTTCAACCACTTGAATAGCAGTTTTACCCACTTCACCTGTGGCTTTGGGCGTTTTCGCTGGCTTGGTGTTTGGCATGCCCTTATTGTAGCGATTCTTGCTACGATTGCATATTGTGAAATCAAATTTTATAACAGCAGTTTTAGTGCCTGTGAGCCAAGGCCTTCGCGCATGCGCTAATGAGGCTTGGGCCGCGATAAATAAGCCCCGTATAGAGCTGAATCAGCTGTGAACCAGCGGCTATTTTTGCTTGCGCATCTTTACCTGACAGAATACCGCCCACCCCAATAATCGGAATTTGGTTTTGTAATTGGGCGTGTAAGCGGGCAATAAGTTGATTGGAGAGCTGCTGGAGTGGTGCACCTGACAGACCACCCATTTCTTCAGCGTGTTCGTGTCCTTGAACACCTTCACGCAAAGTCGTAGTATTGCCAGCAATCACTGCATCGATACCGTATTCCAAGAGTAAGTTGGCTATAAAAGTCACATCACTTGTCGTTAAATCAGGGGCAATTTTTAGAAAAAGTGGCTTTTTTAAGCCAAATTGATCGGCTAAGCGCTCGCGCGTTTCACATAAGCGCGACAGGAGGGCACGCAATGGTGCTTCGGTTTGGAGGGAACGCAAATGGGCCGTATTTGGCGAAGATATATTAATGGTGATGTAAGAGGCCACTGCATAGACTGCCGTCATTGCCTCGATATAGTCTGTGGCCGCATCTTCAATTGGCGTCGTCGCATTTTTGCCAATGTTGAGACCAATCACTCCGCCCGATTGCCAAAATTGGGATTGTCGAACGCGCTCTACGCAAGCAACTACGCCATCGTTATTAAAGCCCATGCGGTTAATTAGGGCTTGAGCTGCGGGGATGCGGAACATGCGCGGCTGAGGATTGCCTGGTTGCGGGCGAGGCGTCACTGTGCCAATTTCTAAAAAACCAAAACCTAAGCGTGCTAAAGCATCAATGTGGCGACCATCTTTATCGAGCCCCGCAGCCAGGCCAACAGGATTAGGAAAAGTAAGGCCACAGAAGCGCTGTGGATTTGGGGGAATAGTGGAAATAACATGCCTTAATAATCCTAAGCGCTCGGCACGGTCTAAGTTTTCTAGGGTGAAGTTATGCGCTTGCTCGGCGCCAACCGAGAATAGGCAAGGGCGCAGTA
>JBAXGQ010000043.1:0-12676 GCA_037139315.1 Burkholderiaceae bacterium | reverse complement strand
CAAAAAATCTATTACACACTTCACTGCACACTGCTTTTTATTTTTTGTAAGCCATTGAATTTATTGGGATTTTAGATATAATTACATTCTTTTAATCCGCTTCTAAGTGGTCTAAGATTTTTTTGGCAGATCAGCAAACTTATTTTATTATGTGCTTTTCTCAGTACTATATTTAATAAAAAATTTCATCTTATTACATTCTTTTTATGGAGATTAAATGAAGTATTTAAAAGTTTGGTTTACTATTTTTAGCACCCTTTTTGCTCTAAATACATTAGCCCAGAATTACTTTGAGGGTGGTGACGATAAATACAAACCTCTACTTGGTCAAGAAGGTAAAGATGTCATCTGGATGCCAACTAGCAATGAGTTACTTGCTATTATGCTGAAGACTGCCAAAGTGACTCCCAACGATTTAGTCTATGATCTTGGCTCGGGTGATGGCAGAATTGCGATTGCAGCTGCGAAAGACTTTGGCGCGCGCGCTATTGGAATCGAGTTTAATCCACAAATGGCGGCATTGGCCCAACGCAATGCAGATCGCTCTGGTGTTGGTGATCGTGTGAAGATTATTAATGGCGATATTTTTGTAGAAGATTTTAGTAAGGCGACTGTAGTCACAATGTATTTATTACCCGATCTGAATATCTCCTTGCGCCCTACTATATTAAAGATGAAGCCTGGTACGCGAGTAACATCGCACGCATTTAATATGGGAGATTGGGAGCCTGATATTGAAATCGATAGCCCTACTAAAGCATTCTTCTGGGTTGTTCCCGCTCAAGTCGACGGAGAATGGGTAATTTCAGGAATGGAGCCCAAAAGTAGAGCGGTCCTAAAGCTGTCTCAACATTATCAAAAAATTGGCGGTATTCTTCAAATTGGCAGTAACTCGCAACCCATTCTGAATCCTAAATTAGATGGAGCAACGCTAAGTTTCTCCTATATTGACCGAAGTAAGATTCCTCATTTTGTTAAATTGGCTGTAAATAATAATGAGATCAATGGCATTGATAAGAGTACAGGCTACTACGATATAGAAATTACTGGTAAGCGCCGTTAATCTTTCTTTGCATGCCAGCTAACCATTTAGGGACTTCGCCCCAACGCTTACTCAGCCCCCTAGGGGCTGTTGCTATTATTGTGGGCATCGTCATTGGTGCTGGTATTTTTAAAACCCCATCCATAGTAGCTGACGTCACCGGTGATGTCGGCTGGGCCCTTACACTTTGGGTAGGTGGCGCCCTTATCTCGCTAGCCGGCGCTCTTTGTTATGCCGAACTCGCAACGCTGTACCCGCATGCAGGTGGTGACTATCATTTTTTAACCAAGGCTTATGGCAAGAACATCTCTTTCTTGTACGGCTGGGCTAAAGCGATGGTAATTAATACTGGTTCAATTGCACTGCTAGCTTTTGTTTTTGGTGATTACATGACCAAGGTGATCCCGTTAGGGTCATACTCAGTTATATATTGGGCCGTTGTAATCGTAGTCGCTCTGACTATTGTGAATTTAATTGGTATTCAAGCATCAGCGCATATTCAGACAGCATTAACAGTCTTAGAGGTTGCTGGGCTCATAGCCATCATTATTGCTGGATTTGGTCTTTTTACTACTCCCCTTCCGCCGGTCATAAATCCACCCTTATTTTCTAGTGCACCTCAACTTGGCATGCTGGGTCTAGGAATGGTTTTTGTCTTACTCACTTTTGGCGGTTGGAACGAATCTGCCTATATTTCAGCCGAGCTAAAAGGAACCCCACAAACTATTGTGCGCGTAATTGTCTTAAGTATTTTAATCATCTCGATTATTTATCTTTTAGTAAACATGGCATTGATTAATGGCCTGGGTTTAAATCAATTGGCAAATAGCAAAGCAGCGTCTGCTGACTTACTGGGACTTGCTTTTGGCCCGCTTGGAGAAAAATTACTCGGTCTTTTTGTAGCGATTGCTGCGCTCACCAGTATTAACGCCACCATGATTGTTGGCGCCCGCACCAACTTTGCTATGGGGGAAGATTGGCATGGTCTGCGTAAAATGGCTCATTGGGAACCCGCCCGTGGTTCCCCTAATTTTGCCTATCTAGTACAAGGATTTATTAGTCTGGCTTTGGTCGGTTTTGGTGCCTTACAAAGCGACGGCTTCGAAGCCATGGTGGAATTTACTGCGCCCGTATTTTGGAGTTTCTTGTTCTTGGTTGGAATTAGCCTATTTATTCTGCGCGCAAAAGACCATCAAACGCGGATATTTTCTGTACCGCTATATCCAATTACGCCATTGATATTCTGTATTGCATGCGCTTATCTAGCCTACTCCAGTTTTAGCTATGCCCATTCCAAAGGAGCAGTGATGATCTCGCTCTATGTAATGCTAGCAGGTCTTTTAGCACTTCTCGCCCTCCGCCTAAAAAAATCTCTTAAATAGTCACTCAGCAATTCAGGCTTTCCTTTAGTGTCTGAAGGGCCTGTTTAGGCTGCATTGATAAGGCTAAGGGTATACCAGTGTATCTTAAGTTAGTTATATAGATATAGTTCTTATAACCAGTTTTTTCCCTTCGGCTTAATGTCCATTAAGCGCCCTGTCTAAGATTGCGAATACTTTTTACACTTGCTTCAAATTAGGAGGGCATTGTGAAATTATTGAGACATTATTTTATTAGTAATAACTTAGATGACCTAGAGCTATTCGAAGAACAACTAGAAAAAGAAAACATTACTACCGCACAAATTCACGTGCTCAGCGATGACGTTGAAGGCGTTCGACAACACCCTCACCTTCATGAGGTTCAATCATTCATGAAAATAGACATTATTCATTCTGGATTAATTGGAGCCGCAGTTGGTGCCTCCGTTTTTTCAGCTGTGCTAATGCTTACCCATTATTTAGATTGGCATAAATCTGGCGCGGGGTGGATGCCATTTATCTTACTTGCATTAATTTTATTTTGGTTTTGCATTTGGGAGGGTGGTTTAATTGGTATTCATAGGCCAAATCATCTTTTTGTAAAGTTTAAAAAAGCATTAAATGAAGGTCTGCATATTTTCTATGTAGACTTATACCCCTCTCAGGAGGCGATATTAGAGCGGATTCTGAAATTGCATCCTCAGGTAAGTTTGGCGGGAACTGGGAAAGCTGAACCACATTGGTTAATCCTATTGCAACAAAAAATGGGAATGATTCGTCACTGCTAAATCTTCCTGATCTTTAAATGTTACATGCGCCATTTAAATCTAGCCTGATCGTTGGATTCGTACTTGCAATTACATTCTTAGCTGGGGGATTTTTATGGCTATTTAGCCAAGGGGATGATTCTTATCCTAGGCTCATTCCAGATCAGGCAATGACTGTATTTGTGGAGCCTAAACCACTTAAAGAATTTATCCTTATGGATCAAAATAGTGATGCATTTGATCTTTCCCACCTAAAAGGTAAATGGTCGTTTCTTTTCTTCGGCTTTACTCACTGCCCGGATATCTGCCCAAGCACCTTAGTAAGTCTATCTAAGCTACGGGCACAAATAACTAAAGGTATCAATGGCACTGAAAACGTTCAGTTTGTCTTTATTTCTGTAGATCCCAAGCGCGATACAGCCATGACACTCAAGCAATATACGGGCTATTTTGACCCATCTATCATTGGTGTAACAGGTACGGATTTAGCACTGCGTAATTTAACCCAGCAACTTGATGCCCAATTCGAATTTGAACCCATACTAAATAAAAATAGTTATCAGGTTTATCACACGTCAACAATATTTTTAATTAATCCACAAGGTCAATACGTAGCCTTATTAACACCACCCTTCGATATCAGCACCATAAGTAGACGTTTTATTGTTCTTAAAAAGATAGAAACACTAAAATCAATATCCTAAAGGTAGTATTGTGAAATTATCTATACCAATGATTTCGGCTTTAATACTAAGCTTAAGTTCAGCGCAGATGCACGCAGCTGAATCTAAAATAAATATTAGTCATGCCTGGGTACAAGAGGCGCCCCCAAGCGCAGAAGTGCTTGCTGGATATATGGACCTGCAAAATCAATCGCCACAGTCTCAGATCCTTCTAGGAGCTCGTAGCACAGACTTTAAATCAATCATGTTGCATCAAACAGTCACTAAGGGAGGCATGACGCATATGAACCACTCCCCCCAAATTGAAATAAAAGCGGGGTCTACTCTGCAATTTTCCCCTGGCGGATATCATCTCATGCTCATGAACCCAAAAAAACCCTTACACCAGGGAGATCAGGTGCAAATCACACTTGAATTTCAGAGTGGATTGGCATTCCCAGTCATATTTAAGATAAGCAAAGATCGCCCTAAGTAACTAGTTCTTATAACGCAAGCTTGATTTTACCGACAGGCTTAATAAGTTCAGCTGCAGTCTTGCCTACACTCAATAGATTATTGCGATCCTGATATATTTTATTAGGGATAGTTTCATTATGAAAAACCAAAATAAAAGTAAATAATATTAATCCTATGGATACCCCGAAAAGGATCCATACATTAATAGAGAAATATTTCTTATTCATTGATAAGCCTCAGTTTCAAACGTTATGCTCTATACATTAACTGCCAAAAAAGACATTGCGCGTAAAAAAAGTATAGTCACCCTCAAGTACACCAATGCCAATCAGAGTTAAAAGTAATAGTGGCGGAACAAGAACGGCATAAATTAAGGCTACACGCTCCCAAACCATATGCATGAAGAATGCAACAATTAAACCCGCTTTTAACATCATGAAAATGATAATCAAAGACCATCTCAAGTAGCCTTCAAAATGAAAATAATCGACAGAGTAAGACAGACCACTCAAAATAAATAGCAGTGCCCATATCTTCAGATATATTCCAATGGGGTGTTGTTTAGGATATTCCATCATTCCCTCTACCAAAGATAGAAAAAAGCAAAAATGAAGACCCATACCAGGTCTACAAAGTGCCAATACAGGCCCATAATTTCAACTATCTCGTAATTACCCTTTCTTCCAGTCATGAATCCCGGGCGATTATGTTCTAAATCACCGCGGTACACTTTGGCTGCAACAATTAAAAGAAAGATCACTCCAATACTGACGTGGGTACCATGAAATCCAGTAATCATAAAGAAAACAGATCCAAATTGATGCGCGCCCATCGGGTTAGTCCATGGTCGTACGCCCTCTTCAAGAATTAATTTACTCCACTCGAAAGCCTGCATTCCAACGAATGACGCACCCAAAATAGCAGTGACGATTAATAGGATGAAAGTAACTTTTCGGTTTTTACGATATCCAAAATTCACTGCCATAGCCATAGTTCCGCTACTACTAATTAATATAAAAGTCATGATCGCAATCAGTACGAGCGGTATCTTTTTACCAAATAAAGTTAGCGCAAAAACTTCGCTAGGATTTGGCCATGGGTCTACAGCAGAAATCCGCACAGTCATATACGAGATTAAAAAGGCACTAAAAATGAAGGTGTCACTAACAAGGAAGATCCACATCATGACCTTACCCCAAGGAACATTCTTAAATGCTGTTTGATCAGACGACCAATCTGCTACAAAACTTTCTGGTCCTGTATAGGGTGGTGGAATTTCTTCTAAGTGTGTTGAATGGGCTTCTGACATTTTTAGATCCTATCTACCGAATTCCACAGAGTTTTAGGACAAGGTCCAGGTTATCGCCTGCAAACAATAGTCCAAAAAGAACTAGCCAAACTAGTAATAAAAAATGCCAGTACGTAGTACAAAGCTCAATACTGTTTTGCACTTTAGCCATATCTACTTTGCTCCAAACCTTAGGTGCAGTTCTACTCCAGGCAATTAAACCGCCCACCATATGTAAGCAATGCACGCCGGTAATCATATAAAAAAATCCGATTGCTGGAATGGTGATATCGAAATAAACCATGCTACTTAATTGCCGCCACGCAAGAATCTGTCCGAATAAAAAAACTAGGGTTAAGGCACCACCTAAAAGTAGGCCGATTCGCATTGCATCTATTTTTCTATGGCGTACTGAGTATTGAGCCCATTGCATCGATAAACTACTTAATGCCAATACACCCGTATTAATCCACAATAATTGCAATTGCGGTACTGGACGCCAATCTTCATAAGCCATGCGGCCGGCATAGGCAATTAGCATCAATGTAAATAAGACTGCAACTACCCCTAAAAATACGCGTAAGGCAATTTTTTTAGCGTAGGCAGTAGAACTTCGCCCCGCATAAAGGTTATCTAATTTAACTTGTTCAGCCGACCAAGGCTGGGCCCTTAATGTTTGAAAGATTCCCATTAAATAGAATCCCTCTCTGCCTGCGTTGCATTCGCATCCATTACTACATCACTAGGTGGTACATTTTGAGGAATGAAATCTTTTTCGACTCCTGGAACACTGTAGTCATAGGCCCAACGATAAACAACCGGCAACTGAGGACCAAAATTACCATGTACAGGAGGTGTTGCGGAAGTCTGCCACTCTAGAGTGGTCGCCTTCCAAGGGTTACCATCAGCCACCTTGCCTTTAGTATAGCTACGGATGAGGTTGTAAATGAATATAAACTGAAAGGCACCAACCACTATGGCAGCAACAGTGATACCTGCATTTAATCCCTGGGCTGACTGCGGAATGAAATCAGTCCCACCAACAGCGTAATAACGACGCGGTACCCCAAGGAAACCAAGATAGTGCATGGGTAAATAGATTGCATATGTTCCCAAGAAAGTAGCCCAGAAATGGATTTTTCCAAGCCTCTCATTTAGCATGCGTCCAGTAATTTTTGGGTACCAATGATAAATAGCTCCGAATACAACCATCACTGGTGCAACTGCCATCACCATATGAAAGTGCGCTACTACAAACATCGTGTCAGACAAAGGCACGCTAACCGTGACATTGCCGAGGAATAACCCAGTAAGACCCCCATGAATGAATGAAAAGATAAATCCAATCGCAAAAAGCATTGGTACACTGAGGTGGATATTGCCATGCCAAAGAGTCAACACCCAGTTATATACTTTGAGCGCTGTTGGTATAGCAATAATTAAGGTGGTAGTGGCAAAGAAAAAACCAAAATAAGGATTCATTCCACTGACATACATATGGTGAGCCCACACCATAAAACTAAGCGCCCCAATTGCAACAATTGCCCATACCATCATGCGATAACCAAAAATATTTTTCCTAGCATGCACACTTATCAGATCAGAAACTATTCCAAATGCTGGCAAGGCAACGATATAAACTTCAGGGTGTCCAAAAAACCAAAAAAGATGCTGGAACAGCAATGGACTGCCACCAGCGTGTTCACCTTGTTGGCCCATTGAAACTAAAGCAGGCATGAAAAAACTTGTGCCTAAAGTGAGATCTAGTAGCATCATGATCGCACTTACAAATAGGGCTGGAAAAGCAAAGAGTGCCAATATGGTGGCCATAAAAATGCCCCAGACTGTTAAAGGCAAGCGCATCATGGTCATTCCACGGGTTCGTGCTTGCAGCACTGTAACTACATAGTTCAAGCCGCCCATCGTAAAGCCAATGATAAAAAAGGCTAGAGAAATGAGCATCAAAATAATGCCCCAAGTAGCACCAGGTGTGCCGGGTAGTATGGCTTGGGGCGGATACAGAGTCCAGCCAGAACCAGTTGGTCCACCAGTTACAAAAAAGCTAGCAACTAAAAGCAGTACTGCAAATAAATAGATCCAAAAGCTAAGCATGTTGGCGTATGGAAAGACCATATCGCGTGCACCAACCATTAGTGGGATAAGGTAGTTACCAAATGCCCCCAAGAACAAGGCAGTCAACAGATACACGACCATAATCATGCCATGCATGGTGACAAACTGAAGATAATTGCTGGGGTTAATAAAAGAGAATGTGTCTGGAAAGCCTAACTGTAAGCGCATTAACCATGACATCACCAAAGCCACAAAACCAATTGACAACGCAGTAATGCCATACTGAATCGCAATTACCTTGGCATCCTGACTCCAGATATATTTTCCTAGGAATGTTTTAGGATGGTAAAGCTCCATCTCTTTGACTTCCACCGGTGGCGCAAAATTTGATGCGTCATGCGCAACATGCTCCATCAAAATCTCCTCAAGAATAATTCGATCATTTCAAGGTCCCAATATATGCAACAAGATCATTAATGGTTTGTTCTTGCGTTAAAAATGAGGCAACAGATGACATCTGCTGTCCATATAAATCTTTCGGATGTGTTCCACGAACGCCAGTTCTAAAATTATTTAATTGAGTAACTAAATACCAGTCGCTCATATTCTGGAGCCTTGGTGCTTTAGTTGACTCAACCCCCGCTCCATTTGGGCCATGACATGCAGCGCAGGTACTGTCGTATAAATTTTTTCCTTTGCTAGTATTTCCAGCAATAGTATTTTTAACGGGAGTATCGGGGAGCGTGAGGATATAGGCGCTAACATCAGCAACTGCACTAGCGGTGCCTAGGGTAGCCACCATTGGCGCCATCAATTTACCATTGATATCTTGATCTTTGACACCACGCGCACCCTGCTTAAAGTTCATTAGCTGCCGACTCAAATACCACTCCGCTTGACCGCTCAGCTTAGGGGCATTTAACGCTTTATTACCTTCTCCTTGCGCACCATGGCAAGCAGAGCAAACAGCATAAAGTGGCTGTCCAGCAGCAGCATCGCCATTTTTTTGTGTTTGGGTTTGGACAAATGTAGGATAGTTACTTAGCCAAGCTTGATAGGCCTCGTCACTTTCAATGACCACTTTGCCACGCATGACATAGTGCCCTACTCCACACAGTTCATTACAGAGAAGGTCAAATTTCCCAACGCGTGTTGGTATAAACCAGATAAAAGTTACCATTCCTGGTACAAGATCCATCTTGGCGCGAAATTGCGGCACCGCAAAGTTATGCAATACATCAACAGACCTTAGCAAGGCTTTAACTGGTTTATTTAGGGGAAGATGAACCTCTTGGCTAGCCACCAAAATATCGTCTTGCCCATTCTCATCTTCTGGATCGATGCCAAAAGGATTTTTTTCGGAGATAAACTTAGTGTCGACCAGACCCATCTTGCCATCTTTGCCTGGAAACCGATAGCTCCAGTTCCATTGCTTTCCAACGGCTTCAAAGAGCGCAGCATTAGATGGAACGTGGACAAAGTCAGCCCAAACGAATAATCCTGGTGCCAACATGGAGGCAATACCAATAGTGGTAATGCCAATTAGCCACCATTCTAGTTTCTTATTTTCTGGCTCATATTCAGCTTTACTGCCTTTACGCTGACGAAAACGGATGATGCAGTAAACAACAAATAGATTAACTATGACAAAGACAGCGCCTGTAATCCAGAATGTCAAGCCGATAGTATCGTCAATTGCCACCCAATTCGACGCAATTGGCGTGAAGTACCAGGGGCTCAAGAATTGAAAAAGAACTGAGCCAATGACGAGTAATGCAATTACGATTGCAAGAGCCATAACGCCTTTCGCTCCTAGAGCACCTTCGCTCTTTAGGATTTAAGCTATTTCAACGCCATGAACTCTGGAATATCTCTATCTAGAAATGAAACCTCTCATCAAAATAAAGTTCTTATAATATTTATTAAAGATATAGTAAATATATAAAAATAAACTACGATTTAGGTGTTAACACCTACAATTCTTGTAAATTATTTGTCTTTTTTCTGTGAAATGGAAAATACTGCAGTATTCACCGATCAAAAACTGTAACAAATATTGGACATATTAGGCAAAAAATTATGAGGAAGGGAATAACTGCCCACATAATCTCAATATAAACACTTTTATGAAAATGCTCTTTTTTCGTGTCTAGACCGCTGCGGTGTTCAACAATTAAATAAATTGTTATGCCAAAAGTAATCAAAAAAATAACGGCGCAAAGCAACAATATGGGCTGATGTACAGTGGCGATATTGCCTAATGTAAATTCTAGATACTCAAAAAGGCTACCATTAATTCTTCTTTGAGTTGTTAGCATCGTATGCTATTGCCCAAAAGAATTGGCCTTAGGCCGGTTTGATACAAGAAGGCTAATGCTTCTATTTTTCATATGCATTTAGTAAGCCAGCTTTAAAGTAATTAAGCAATAAAAATTAATGCATTCAAATTAGCTGAAGGCAGACATCCTTAGCTTTCGATACCATTCCTCAAACTCAAGCAACTAATGAGCTGATTTAGTGTCGTTAGGTTTGATAACTAGCTCATAGACTATTTAAAAGCAGAAATATGGTGGATTACAGTCTAGATAGCTAGAGCGGTCCGAACTGGACACGTGGCTTACACCGAGTATCAACTACATAGCTTACAGTTGCGGGTATACCCAATACTTTGGCACCAAATGCGCTCCCTAAAGCTCATACCCCCTACAATATGCAAATGTTGATACAAATCATAAACCTACTGCTACAGGTATTCGTAAGTATTGTCGCCGGGGCCTGTCTATTACGTTGCTATATCCAATGGCTTGGTTCTCATCTTGGGACTGGTCAAATTAAATCTATTGGGTCTTACTTATTTCCCCTCACCAATTGGATCATTCTGCCAATTCGCCGAATTATCCCCAGCCTAGGTCGATTCGATACTGCTAGCTTTCTTGCTGCCTATGTTCTGGTTTTAGGTAAAACAATTATCTTATCCTGGATAGCTGGGCTAATGCCTTTGACTGTATCTTTGCTGTTTTTTACCTCAATCGAGCTATTAGACTTAACCATTTCGGGTCTTATTTGGCTAGTATTCGCAAGCGTCATTCTCTCTTGGATCAGTGCTGGCTCTCCAATCCAATACCTTATATCTCTTTTAGTTGAACCACTTCTTAGACCCATTCGACGAGTAATACCTAATCTAGGCTCCCTTGATTTATCACCTCTCGTCTTATTATTGATTTTGCAAGTACTACTGATTGTTTTAAGCAGTCTAAAGTAGAAAAAATAAATTGGAGTCACTCACAATGCAGAATCTTGTTCGCCTTGGGTTTTTAATTCCCCCTGGTAATCCTAATACTGAAGGCGAAGTAATTAAGATGGCGCGCCCAGAGTTCTCGGTACATTTCACCAGAATGGTTGCATTTGGAGAAACTGGCAGTTTATTAGGGCAAGATGAACGTAATCAATCCCAAATTGACCATCTAGATGAAAATCTCGAGTTAATGAAATTGGTTAAACCCAAGGTAGTAGCTATGGCTCATACCGCTAATAGCTACACCCTAGGCAAAGGTGATGAAGCGAAATTAGTTGACCGTCTTCAAAAAAAGTTTGATATTCCATTCATTACTGCCTTTGGTAGTGTAGTAACTGCATTAAGAAATATGGGAGTGAAGAATATCGCCTTTGGGACACCTTATAGCGAAAAAAATACCTTACGTTGTAAAAATTTACTGGAAGATTATGGATTTAATATTGTTAACTTTGGTAACTTACCAGGCGTGAAAAATATCTATGATGAAACTCCCGAAAGGGCAAGTCAACTCATGAATCAAGTAAATACCTCTGGGGCTGATGCCATATTTGTAAGCGGCGTTGGTATGCCAACGATTGATGCTCTAGAAAATGCAGAAAGAATTCTAGGTAAGCCCGTTATCTCTAGCATTGCTGCCACGATGTGGAATTCCTTAAGAACTGCTGGGATCAATTGCAATATTCAGGGATTTGGATCATTACTTTCAGGTAAATATAACTAAGGAATACAGAATGATGCTATTTAAAAATATTTTTTCTACTATCTTTTTATTCAGCTTCATTTATCTAGTGAATGCTGCACCGTTTCCTGATCATTCCATTAAATTAATTGTTCCATTTACAGCTGGCGGAAATGTAGATATTTCAGCGCGCACGATTGGACAAGGTTTAACTGAGCAACTTGGCCAATCGATTATCGTAGAAAATAAGCCTGGCGCCAATACAATGATTGGCACAGACTTTGTTGCTAAGTCACAGCCAGACGGCTACACCCTACTTTTAGCTGGTGCCGAAGGACTTGCAATCAATCCTCATATATACAAAAAAGTGAATTACGATGCGCTGAAAGATTTTTCTGCAGTCGGTATAGTAGGTAGTTTTCCTTTTGCACTCGTAATCAATCCAAAGATACCAGTCAATAATCTCGCGGAATTTATTGAGTATGCCAAGGTACGCCCGGGAAAATTGAATTTCTCCTCCTGGGGTATTGGCAGCACCTCTCAAATTGCTTTTGAGAAATTTAAACAAACAACAGGAATTGATTTAACTCATGTTCCTTTTCAAGGCGCAGCACCGGCTATCACTGCGGTAGCTTCTGGAGATGTTGATGCCATGATGGTGCCCCTATCAGTAGCCTTGCCACAAGCTAACGGCGGAAGAATTAAAATTCTCGGGGTGAGTTCTGAAAAACGTATACCTACATCAGACACCATTCCCACACTTTCAGAACAAGGTGTACTTGTAGTCATTAGTGGCTGGCAAATTTTGGTAGCGCCAAAAAATACCCCTAGTGCTGTGATTCAAATACTCAATCAAAGTCTGAATAAAGTAATCAATAGTGAAGTTATTCGTACTAGCTTAACTAAGGGGGGCATAACCCCCTCACCAGGTACCTCTAACCAAGCAAATGCCATGATTGAATCTGAATGGACTCGCTGGGGCAAAGTAGCTAAAGATGCCAAGATTAGCTTGGATTAAATAGCCGCCCGTAA